>JAFLBG010000001.1 GCA_017303975.1 Bacteroidota bacterium | reverse complement strand
CTGCAACGCCACCGGTAAAACATCTGAACGACCCTGAATTTACATCGCCAAATATATAAGATGTAGAAGTTGATTGTTGAACATTCGATGTTCTAAAAGAAATTGTCCACGAAGATCCTGTTATATTTGGGGTCCAATTGGTATTAAGATAATCATTACTGCTTGACCCGCCTGTTCCAATAAGCGCCCCCTTGCAAAGCCCGTTACCTCCTTGTGTTAGCGCTCCCATTAGTGTGGCAGTATCTGTAACACTTGTAGCAGCTGTAGCTAAATTAGGAACAGCAGTTCCGCTACCATCAAATTTGTAATACAAAATATCGGGAGTAAGTTGACCAAAGACCTTGCCTAGTCCCGTTACTAATAAAATAAAGAAAAGTAAATTGTTTTTTTTCATATAATTGTTTTAGGGTAGCTAATGTAACATTTAAATTTGTTGATTTATAAAAATATAAGTGCAGAACTGGCTCTTTTAAAACACATATCAAAATAGACGGAACCAGCTTCTTAAAAATATCTTTATTAATTGGCTATATCGACAAACTATCCTACCCCGCCCAACCTTCTCTGTCAAGGCTTCGGTATTGTATGGCTTCGGCTAAATGATTGGGTTTAATATCTATACTGCTGTCTAAATCTGCAACGGTGCGCGCTACTTTTAAAATTCTATCGTAAGCTCTTGCAGATAATTTTAAACGCTCCATCGCAGTTTTTAAAAGCTGATGCCCAGTATCGTCCAGTTTACAAATATCACGAAGTAGCTGAGAACCCATTTGTGCATTGGCATATATACCTGGCTTTTCGGCAAATCTTTTTTGCTGAGTTTCACGTGCTTTTAACACACGCTCTCTTACTAGCTCACTAGCCTCCGCTTTTCTTTCTGCCGACAATTCGTTGTAAGAAACCGGTGTTACCTCGATATGTATGTCTATTCTATCCAACAAAGGACCAGAAACCTTATTCAAATATTTTTGTACAATGCCGGGTGCACAAACACATTCTTTTTCAGGGTGGTTGTAAAAACCGCACGGACATGGGTTCATGGAGGCAATAAGCATAAAGCTTGCAGGATATTCTACAGAAAACTTAGCTCTAGAAATACTCACTACTCTATCTTCTAGCGGTTGGCGCATTACTTCAAGCACTGTACGCTTAAATTCAGGCAACTCGTCTAGAAACAAAACGCCATTATGCGCCAAAGAAATTTCTCCGGGTTGTGGAACATTACCCCCTCCTACCAGCGCCACATCGCTTATAGTATGGTGCGGAGAGCGAAAAGGACGAGTGGTAATCAATCCAATGTTTTTTCCCATTTTACCTGCAACAGAATGTATCTTGGTTGTCTCCAACGATTCATCTACCGTCATGGGAGGTAATATAGTAGGTAATCGCTTTGCAAGCATTGTTTTTCCTGCTCCGGGAGGGCCAATCAAAATTGCATTGTGTCCGCCTGCTGCAGCTATTTCCAATGCTCGTTTTATATTTTCTTGCCCTTTTACTTCCGAAAAATCTACATCAAATACATTTAGTTTAGAATAGAACTCTTCTTCAATGTTTGTGCTGGCATCAATAAGTTGCTCCTCGCCATTAAAAAAATTAATTACCTGCTTTATCGATTCGGCAGCATATACCTGCAATCCATTAACAACTGCGGCTTCTCTGGCATTTGCTTTTGGCAAAATTATTCCCTTAAAGCCTTTTGCCTTTGCTTCTAATGCAATTGGCAATACACCTTTAATTGGCTGAAGCCCGCCATCTAACGATAGTTCACCCATAATCACATAATCGCTTATTGTATCGGCCACTATTTGTTCTGATGCAGCTAGTATTCCCATTGCAATGGTTAAATCGTAAGCAGAGCCTTCCTTTCTTATATCGGCAGGAGCCATATTTACTACAATACTTTTTCCCGGAATTTTATATCCATTGTTTTTTAATGCCGCATCAATACGTTGTTGACTTTCCTTTACAGCACTATCTGCCAATCCAACTAAAAAGAAATTTACACCGGTAGAAATGTTTACCTCTACCGTTACAAGTGTAGCGTTTATACCATATACCGCACAGCCAAATGTTTTTACCAACATAGATGAGTAATTTTCCGCACAAACCTAATTTTTTTATACCGAACAAAAAAGATGTTTGAAAAAATTCCCGCACAACTTTGTATATTTAAAGAAAAAAAATGCTACCCGAAGCCGCACAGATAGAAAAACTTAAAGCAGATTGGAATATATTATTAACCAGACTTAATACTCAATTTGGTGGTAGTTTAGATTTAGATGGAGTGCTTTTTTTGATTGGTGTTCAAGTGTTGGGGATGGGCTACAAAAAGTTTTCGAAAGACCAAAAGCTAAATGTGTTGCACATAGCTATTTGCAAATTATTAGAACCCTATGGCTATTATGAATATGAAGGTTTAGATAAGGATGGGTGGCCACATTGGAGATTAAAAGAGGAGCTTCCCCCACTAAAAGCAGGAGAACAACAATACTTAATCAAAGAAGCAATTGTTAATTTCTTTAAGGAAGAGGAGACTATTGAACCGTAATAGTTTTATCTACAGTTTCTCCGGGTTCTAACTTCACAATAGCAGAGCCTTTTAGAGCGCCTTTTGTTGCATCTGCATTAAATATAGCTTGAAGTTTAAACTCAAAAACCACTAAGCCATCGCTATCTGTTGTTTGCGTTTCTTCAATCTTAGTATTGTTGGAAGGATTGTTAGAGGTGTTTGCCCACAATCTTACAGAAGCGCCATCTACAGGAGCTCCACTGGCATCAACTACATATACATTGGCGGTACAAGTGGTATCCTTTTTTTTGCAGCCAAAGTTTGTAATAGCTATTAAAATCAAACTAGCCAAAAGCAATTTAGTTGAAAGTATAGTTATAGTTTTCATGTTATAATAGTTTTATGGGTTAAGACTATCCTAACAAATATACTTAATTTTTTTATTTAAGTGAAAATGAATATTTTAAGGACATTATACACCATTTATCTCTAAAAAAGCCATTATGTTAGTACGATTCTTCTCTTTAATATGCTTGTTTTTGTCAATTTCAGCCATCGCACAGCAAGAGCTAAAGGTGTTAATTAAAACCACCCAGGGCGACATAAAAATAAAGCTATACAACGAAACACCTAAGCACAGAGATAATTTTCTAAAACTTGTTCGTAGCAATAAATACGACAGTTTACTTTTTCATAGGGTAATTAAAGATTTTATGATTCAGGGTGGAGACCCGGATTCTAAGCGTGCGCCAAGTGGAACAATGCTAGGCAATGGCGGTTTTGGGAGTACCGTGCCTGCCGAATTTAATGCTAAACTTATTCATAAAAAGGGTGCACTTGCAGCTGCTCGTTTGAGCGATGATCAAAATCCGAATAAAGAATCGTCCGATTGCCAATTTTATATTGTACAAGGAAAAACATTTACCGAATCGGATTTAAAAATGTTGGAAGCCCAGAAAAACGCACCGTTAAAGCAACAAATATTTTCCGAATTAATAAACAAGCCGGAATATGCCGATTTTAGAAATAAGTTCATCCAGTTTCAAACAGAAAGCAAATTCGACAGCCTGCAACCATTGATAAAACAGATAGAGCCAGCTATTGATGCCGAATTGCTTAAGCAAGCATATTTTAAATTTAACGAAGAGCAAATCAAAACATATTCCACAGTTGGAGGAACACCTCACTTGGATGGCGGCTATACTGTTTTTGGAGAGGTGGTAGAGGGAATGGACGTGGTAGAAAAAATAGCTGCCGTAGAAGTAGATCAAAATTCCAGGCCATTGCAGGATGTGCGAGTTTTGAAAATGAAAGTTATTAAGTAGTTCATAAATTTGTATCGTATAAATTGCATACACCTTCACATTACCTTAATTTTGTAAGATACCAGTGTTAAAAGAAAAAATAATAAACATACTAAACGAGGTTGATGCGTTTTCGATAGAATCGAAAGAGCAGTTAGAGAATTTTCGTTTGAAATATCTTAGTAAAAAAGGTGTTTTGAATGATCTATTCGAAGACTTTAAAACCACCACTCCCGAACTTAAAAAAGAATTGGGTCAAAAGTTGAACGAGCTAAAAACAGCTGCTCAACAAAAATGGGAAGGAATGAAGGTTAGCATGGATGCTCCTACACAAAAATCATCGGGAGCAATGGATTACACACTTCCAGGAGAACCTGTTTTATTGGGCTCAACACATCCCATTACAAAAATAAAAAACGAGATAATTGATATTTTTTCGCACATAGGCTTTACTGTTAGCGAAGGAAGAGAGATTGAGGACGATTGGCATAATTTTACTGCATTAAACACTCCGGAGTATCATCCGGCAAGAGATATGCAGGATACGTTTTATATCGAAACAGATCCCGCAATTGTATTGAGAACACAAACATCTTCGGTACAAGTGCATTTGATGGAAAACAACAAACCGCCTATTCGTACCATATCTCCAGGCAGGGTGTATCGTAACGAAGCAATATCGGCACGTGCACACTGCCAGTTTCATCAAGTAGAAGGATTGTATATAGATAAAGAAGTTTCGTTGGCAGATTTAAAGCAAACGCTTAATTATTTTGCCGTAGAAATGTTTGGCGCCAATACCAAAATAAGATTGCGCCCATCGTATTTTCCTTTTACAGAGCCTAGTGCAGAGATGGACGTTTCTTGTCCTTTTTGTAAAGGTTCAGGATGCAATATTTGCAAGGGCTCCGGGTGGGTAGAAATCTTGGGGTGTGGAATGGTAGACCCTGCTGTGTTGGATAATTGCAAAATAGATAGTAGTGTTTATTCCGGATTTGCCTTTGGAATGGGCGTAGAGCGGATTACGATGTTAAAATACCAAGTAAAAGATATTCGTTTGTTTTTTGAGAACGATGTAAGATTTTTAAATCAATTTAAATCAATTGTATAAATCATGAGCGAAACAAAACGTGTTACCCTGTTGTTAGAAATGTTAAAAAACGACCCCAATGATGTATTTTTAATTTATGCATTGGCGCTAGAACACGCAAAAGAAGAGCGTTTAGAAGAGGCTATCGGATTATTAGAAAAAGCCCACAGCATTAACGAAAGCTACCTTCCTGCATACTATCAATTAGGTAAATTATACGAACAAACAGGAGAATCGCAAAAGGCAATTCAAATTTATCGTAAAGGCATTTTCATTGCCAACTCGAAAAAAGACATGAAAACCATTGGAGAATTGGAAGAAGCATTGATGATAATTGACGAGCTGTAAGCACAGTATGTATTGGCAATTTGCTGTTGGCAACAGCTTAATATCAAGCAAAATACTAATCAACAGAAAATAGAATATTAAAAAAAATAAAAATATGATATCGAAAAAAATAGAAACCGCATTAAATAAGCAAATTGAGCTGGAAGCATCTTCTTCTCAATATTACTTAGCTATGGCGTCTTGGGCAGAAACAGAAGGCTTTGGAGGCGCAGCACAATTTTTATATACACACTCGGACGAAGAGCGCATGCACATGCTTAAACTACTTAAGTTTGTTAATGAACGAGGTGGCAATGGCGTTGTGCCTGCATTGAGACAGCCTCCTGTTAAATTTAAATCGTTAAAAGCTGTTTTCTCGGAAATTTTAGAACATGAAATAAAAGTGTCTCATGAAATTAATTTATTAGTAGAAACGTGCTTGAAAGAGAAAGATTATACCACTCACAACTTCTTACAATGGTATGTTTCTGAGCAAATAGAAGAAGAAGCGTTAGCCAGAAAAGTAATGGATAAATTAAAATTGATTGGCGATGACAAAGGAGGCTTGTATTTCTTCGATAGAGATTTAGAAACGATGGGAGCCGGAACAGGCAAGGCAGATAAAGAAGCCTAGAAGAATTGTTCTTTTATAAGAAGAAGGGCGGTAAAAAATTACCGCCCTTCTTTCATTAATGGGCATTAATACTCATATCATCCACCCAAAAGGTTTCCTTTTCTATATTCCAAACATAAATCAAAATCTTGTTTGCTTCCTGCGGGTATATCGAAGAAATTTCGCTAGCCCAAAACAATTGATTCCATTCGGTTTCAGAGGAATGAAAATCACTCAAAAATCGTTTCTCCCACTTTAAAATATGCTCTCCATTTTGAACCGAAATAGCCACCAGTGCTCGATTGGTGTTAGGCCCTTTGTATTTCAAAGCTATTGTCAAAAATTTTTTCTTCGAAACAGTTTCTAGTTGCTTCCCTTCTATTGTATAACAAATACCCCATTCCCTTGTCGGAATATACGAGTACGAATGTTGTTTAGTGAAGTATACATTTGTGTCAAGCGCCAATGAATCTATACTCCAATTAGACTGACCGCTTTCAAAATCTGCATAGGCAAGAAATTCGCTTTTAATTTTTTTTCTTACCAATAAAACCAACTCTCCATTTTCAATTTTGTGCGACTGTAGCAACATAAAGTTTTCTTGCAGATATAAATTCAGATTTGCCGCTCTTGCCGTATTGTGTTGAACATAAAGACACGTATCACTATTATTCTTTGCAAGAAACTGCGCAAATTTATTTATATCACAACTATTTGTATAGCGCACATCATAACTATTTCTTAGTTGCAACTGTAACTGATTATTTTTATCGGTATTGAGCAGAATTGGGTATGATTTACTTTTCTCTTTTATAAATGAAGTAAGCTCTTGGGGTGTTAGACTTGTAGTTTTATGTGTGTAGTAAACAATCATAAATATGGCGATTGTGGAGCAAATGAATGAAAGTAAAATGTAGTGTTTGTATTTACTCTCTTTCAAAACAAGCCAAATCAAACAAAGTAAAACAGTTAAAAACACACCATAACTAATTGCAAGAGCTGAAATAAAAATAGTGTTATTGAATGTGTAGGTAATACTATGTTTCCCGGAAGGCACAACCGTAGATATAAATAAAATATTTCCCGAAAAGTGATTGACAGGTTTTCCATCTATTGTTACCTCCCACCCCGGAAAATTGCTTTGTAATAGGTTTAACAACTGCGTATTCTTTGTACTAACCTCTACCTGTATTTGATTTGGTAAGAAGGATAGAACATTTATATAATCTGCAGAATCGGTTCTTAAGGCGCTATTTTTGTAGTGTGCATACACAGAATCCGGAACAAATATTGTAGATGTCTGAATGAGTGTGCTTGTGTCACTTGATAATTGGCTTATTGGGAGCAGGTTTGATGAGAAATAGATAAACGGATTTTGTAAAACAGCTCGTCTAAGATTCGGATTCTCGTAATAAAACTTATCGTAATTTGCTAGCCAAAACGAGCTGTATCCATCATAAGAAATTTCTTTTTTAAACAAATTACAATTTCTACCAATCCCGTTCATAGACGCTTTGGCATCGGAATTTTTTATAATAGGTGTGGCTGATGGAGTTGAAAATGCTTCTGAGTTCTCGCCAATAGTTGAATGAATTTCTTTGGGTGTTGTTTCCGAGAATACGGTATAAGGTGAGTTTAATTGGGTTGCAATAAGTAAATCAACAACGCAAACAATAGTAAGCAATGTCGGCTTCCGCTTTGCTATAAGAACTATCGAAACTAGAAGTATAGAAAGCTGGACGAGCGATTGCTTTATAATATTCCCCTTAAACACCAGCAGTTCCGAATTATGAATAAAACAGGAATAGACAAGAAAGCCGACCAAAACACTTGCCACTAGTGCAACTTGTGAAATCATTTTTTTTCCAGCAATTCCATTTTCAAAAAAAAGCTTGATGCTTTTTCCCGCAAGAAGCAAGAAAATAATAATTGTAAACAGCCTAAAAATACCCGTAAACCGAAATGTATTAAACATCGGAATGTAGTAAAGCCAAGTTCTTACAGGAGTATAGTTACCAAAAGCAGCTAAAAGAGAAAGCAAGCCAAATACAAGCAATATAATTTCTGTTTTTGTTTTCGGCAGAAACAGTATTGAATACAAAGTAAACACAAGAGTTATAATTCCCATGTACCCGTTGGTTAAAGAAAGGTCGGTGTTAAAAAAATGTAAATTCTCTACCGTTGCATTTGGTAGAATAAAAGACAACATACTTTGTGGAGTAAAAGGCAACTCGTTTACAAAATCTACTGTACCACCAAACAACCTGTTCGTTTGCCCATGCAGCTGAAATACAATTACAAATAAACATAGACTTTCTAGAATAATTATTGCAAATAGAAGTCCATGCGCTTTTAGCAATTCAACAAGAAATAGTTTGTTCTTTCGTTCGCACCACCATTTGCTTATGAATAAGATTAAAAGTAAGTAGGCTAAAATTATTGTTAACGCTTGGTAGCCCCCACTTATTAATAGGAATAAAAAAACGGATAGCTTGAGTGTAGTTTTTAGATTGGGGGATTCGAGCAAATGAATATAATAGTACAACACAAAAGGCAAAAATGCCCCTCCAATAATAAGCGTGAGTGATTGAGCATGTCCAATAAAATAGCCTGACAGCATGTAGGAACAAGCAATTATAAAAGAAGCAGGCCTATGCCCGACAAAACAATTGCTCAATTTAAACATACCTACACCTGCTAGCCAAACATAGCCAACTAATAGTAGTTGCATGATGTAGTTGTTATAGCCAAATAAAAATCCAATTACCAATTGCTCTAAATACCACCATGGATATTGCAAATCAGCAAACATTGGATAACCCAGTTGCTGATAAGGATTCCATAATGGAAATGTATTCGCCTGCAAACATTCGCCAACATAAAATCGCCAAGGAAATACCACTTCAATAAAATCCCATTTTACGCTATTTTGAAAAAATGCGACTTGCCATAGAGCTCCCATTGCTATTATTACTAATAATAGGTAGTAAAGAATGTTGGTATATTTCAATTCCTGTTTAAACAATGGAGTGGTTTGTATATGCTAAAATTAAGATTAATTAACTCTTAAAAAATGTTAATTTTGCTTGTCTAATTATATTTTATACTTGACATTATGTAAAACATACTTTACTTTTGATTTTATAAAAACATAAGATTATGAAATCGATTCCTTTGTTACCCTATAGAATCAAACCAGTGGGATACTCTTTATTGTTTGTTGGTCTTTTATTTTTGCTTTTACTAAAATTGGAAATATTCCCTGAAAAATTTTTTAATGTAACTGTTTTTCAAGTTTACGGAGATGGTGAGGTTCTGTATATTGGAGAAAAAGCACATTTAAAAGAGACCCATTGGTTTACTTTGATTAGAGATGATTTTGCATATGAAATTTTAATATCATTACTAATTATTGGATTTTTTTTTGTTGCCTTTTCGAAAGAGAAGATAGAGGATGAATTTATTATGAGATTGCGATTAAATTCCTTGTTGACTGCCGCCTTTATGCATACGATATTAATTTTTTTATCTAATCTGTTTATTTATGGGTTCTCGTTTTATTGGGCACTGACAGTAAATATGTTTTTATTGCTTCTTGTTTTTGTAATTCACTTCCGAGTTTCCATATTTATACAAAACAAAAAAATGGCACATGAAGAATAATCTAAGAATAGAGCGTGCTATTAAGGACATTACACAAGAAGAACTCGCTAAATTGGTGGGAGTAAGCAGACAAACTATCAATGCCATAGAGTCGAATAAGTATGTACCTTCCACAGTATTATCGCTAAAAATCGCAAGAGTATTTAAAAAGCCCTTAGAAGACATTTTTACACTCGAAAAATCAGATTAGTAAATTGGTTTCAAAATATCAGCAAAAACAATACATTTGTGAACTTAATTGGTTCCGTAGTTCAACTGGATAGAATATCAGATTTCGGCTCTGAGGGTTGGGGGTTCGAATCCCTCCGGGATCACAAAGAATGCACTGTTTTTACAACTATACATGGTTGAAATTATATCTGGTCCCGTAGTTCAACGGATAGAATAGAAGTTTCCTAAACTTTTGATACAAGTTCGATTCTTGTCGGGACTACAAGCAAAGCTTGGTTTTTTATGAGAATCTGCTTTGCTTTTTTATTTTCTTAGTTCCAAATGGGTTCGACACCTGATTTATAAAGGTTAGTCAATAAAAGTTATTTTTTAAACGCCTTAATTCCGGCATCTAAAAACTGCTCGAATTCAGGTATGTTAGGATTATAGCCTTGTGCAGGGATTAATTCTTGTTCTTCATGATTCAGAATTACATACCAAGGTTGGGAGTTCGTTTTAAATCGCTCTGTTTGAAAGTCGCTCCACTTATTACCAATTGTTTTAATTTTTTTACCTGTAGTAGTTGATATGTACTGTTCTGCCTCAGGCAAAGGTGTTTTATCATCTACATAAAGTGATACCAATACATACTCATTCTGAAGTCTATTCATTACCGCTGGGTCTATCCACACATTCTCTTCCATTTTACGGCAGTTTACACAAGCCCACCCTGTAAAATCGACTAGTAGCGGTTTATTAACCTGTTTTGCGTAATCAAGCGCCTGCGAGTAATCGTGAAAACAATTTAATCCATGCGGGCATTGAATGTGTTTTTGTCCACTAGATGTATTGGCGTGTGTACTGGGACCTGTTGACACGGCTGGTGCATGCGAATTCGTCCCCCAACCCTCGCTATGAAAGGACGGTGGCGGGAATCCGCTGATTAGCTTTAAAGGCGCACCCCATAATCCCGGCACTAAATACACCACAAAAGAAAAAGCAAGTACGGCAAATAAAAACTTAGGAATGGAAACGTATTTAGTGTCAAGCGAATCGTGGGAAAATCTAATTTTTCCCAATAAATAAAATCCTAAAAGCGTAAAAATGACAATCCACAGGGAAAGGAACAGCTCTCGTTTCAAAAACCCTATAGGTCCGTTTATATGAAAATTCAAAAAGTCGATGTGCAACCCTGCTAAATCAACAATAGAAAGGAACTTTAACGCAAATGCTATTTCCAGTAATCCCAACACAACTTTTACATTATTCAACCAACCGCCCGATTTTGGCAGTGAATTTAACCATTGCGGAAACGCTGCAAACAAGCCAAATGGCAATGCCAATGCAACAGAAAAGCCAAGCATTCCGGTTAGCGGTCCCATGTAGTTTCCTCCAACAGAAGCTTCTACTAATAAGCTGCCAATTATAGGACCTGTACAAGAAAAGGAAACTAAAGAAAGTGTAAATGCCATGAAGAATATTCCAATTAATCCGCCCTTTTCAGAGGCTTTGTCAGCTTTGTTTACCCAACTGCTGGGCAATGTAATTTCGAATGCACCTAAGAATGAAATACCAAAAACTACGAATATGATAAAGAAAAGCAGATTCATCCACTCGTTGCTAGACAAGGCGTTTAGGGCATCTGGGCCCAGAGAAACTGTAACTAAAAATCCAATAGCGATGTAAATTATAATAATGGAAAAGCTATAAATAAGGGCATTTTTAAGTCCGGAGCGTCCGTTTCCTTGTTTGGTAAAAAAGCTTACCGTAAGCGGAATCATTGGAAATACACAGGGTGTAAGCAGTGCGGCTAATCCTCCCAAAAAACCCAAAATAAATATGAGTGTGTTCGATTTTGTTGTTCCGGTAGATGTTATTTCGGAACTACCGTTTTTTTTTTCGCCCGCTGAAACGGGTATTGCGAATTCAACAATTTCGGGCGGAAGGCAACTATTGTCGCTACACACCATAAATTCCAGACTGCCTTTAATTACTACACTATCACTCGATTTTAGCTGAACGTTCTGAGTGAATGTTGCATGATCTTCAAAAAAATTGAGTTCCGCATTGTCAAATACCGGCTCTTTGCGTGTAATCGGAATTCCCTGAACAACAGAGTCAACCAAAACGTAAGAAGGACTTACCGAAAATGTAAACGAAGTTGGAATAACATCCGGGCTACCCGGGTTAATAGCATACATGTGCCACCCTTTTTCAATAGTGGCTTCTAACCTAACTTCAACAATGTTTGTAGATGTATTTTGGGCACTAAAACTCCACTTAACAGGTTTCTGAATTTGAGAAAACCCTAAAGTAACAAATAGAGCAAAAAATAAGGTGCTGTAAAAAAAGCGAACCAATGTACCGTGTTGCATATATGGAATTTACGAATTTTTTAGATAATTCGTACTTCCTTTACACGATGAATTGGTATGAGCAGCCCTTGTTTAAGAATAACCCTTTTGTCGGTTATACCCCAAACGGTAGTTTCTACCTGCTTATCGCCTTCGTTATCGGCAAATATTAATTTTATTTTAATATGGTCTAAATTTCCAAGCGTTAACGCTCTTTCCAAATCCTTTAAACGTTGGTCTTTAGCTTCTTTCGAATCTAAAACTTCTTGAGATGGGAAATGCAATGTTGCTAATTGCTCTTTTTCTATAGATGCTACTCTAACTGTGTTCATAACTCTCGTATTTAAAGGGTTTAACAATATCTATCAGAAATAAACGACAGATTTAAGTTGTTGTACGGGAGTTTTTCAATAAGGTTTCAGTAATAAATAAAAAAGTTTCCGGTTTTTGAGTTCCAATTTTATACTTTAAGCCTTCATTGTCTATTAGCTCTATAGCATCGTTTCCGGATGTATAGAATTTAATAACTCCCTTGTTGTGCATATTATAAACAGGCCTGTTTAAATTATACTTACTATATCTAACGCGCTTTGCAGTAGAAATATTGTTTAAAGTAATTTTTACTTTTCTAGAAGTCCAAAAACCCTCTAATAATATATAGTTTGGGGTTATTACAGTTCGAATGTGTGGTACAAAAGCCAACACCACGGATAGTACAATAATAAAAACTCCCAAAACAAAAAAGAGCTCTCCCGAATTTGGTATTTCCTCGATAGGATAAGAAACAATTTCAATGCCGGAAATTACCTCTACCGGTTTTGGGTTTTCCGACCAATAGTACGCTACAAAGCAAAACAGCGCCAACAACAATCTCCGAGCTAATGTTGATTTGTTCAACCCTAAATACTGCCTTTCTTCAAACAAATTTTTTTCTTGCATAGTGCTAAATTATATCAATTAAGCCATTTGGCAATACATAACAGTTTTTGTTTGGGAAGTTATTTTGTATCGGTTGTCTAATCGATGCCCTATAATCCAGATAATATCATTGTTTCCGTTCACCAATACAAAAATTCTTTGTTTCTCAAGAACAGAGATTTTAGCATCAATAAAAAAATCGCTCAACAATTTTCTTCCCTCCATTCCTAATGGATAAAAAAAATCTCCCGGTTGCCAGCTTCTTACTTTTAGCGGAAAAACAAGTTTATCCTTGTCTAATTGCGCTATGGTATTGACTTTGCTAATTATAAAATCTGTAGCCTTTTTTGCTTTATGCAAAGTCAATTTAATTGGTTCTGTTACGGTAGTTGTATTTTCTGCAATGCCTATTTCCGAAAACGACAGACGCCCCTTCTCCTCTATCACCAAGACATTCCTGTCTTTTACTACCACAAAATTAGTTGAGTAAAAACGTTTGCCGGATTCGTTTGACTTCAGGGCAATCAAAATATCGTTTATTGTGGATGCATTAAATTCAAACTCTTTGAGTATTTCATACAACAAGACTGAAATATGTTTTTCTTTTTGCAACTCAACAATATCAATTGCATATCCCGAATCCTTTTTCTTAAGTAAAATTTCTTTTTTTTGAGTTATGCCGTCTAAGTAATATTGTTCTATACTTCCCAGTAAACGAGCGCTTTCAGATATTGTATGTTCTAAACTGGGATTAATTTCTTTTAGTATTGGAATAACATGATGTCTTATTTTGTTTCGAATGTAATAGTCGGAATGATTACTACTATCTGTTCGGTAGTTAATTTGAGCTGTGTGGGCGTATGCTTCTATTTCTTCTCGTGTTGTAAAAAGTAATGGTCGGAAAATATTATTCGCTACCGGTAGAATGCCATGCAAACCCGCAATCCCGGCACCTCTTGTTATATTGATAAGTATTGTTTCTACCACATCATTTTGATGATGGGCAGTACATATAAAATCAAAATCATTTTCTTGTCTGATTTTTTCAAACCACTGATAGCGCAGTTCTCTGGCTGCCATTTGGGTTGAAATTCCCTCTTTTGCAGCAAATTCAGTAGTATTAAAGCTCGTAGAAAAAAAAGGAGTGCCATATTGCTTTGCTAGTTGCTTTACAAATACTTCATCCCCATCAGACTCATTACCTCTAAGTGTAAAATTACAATGTGCAATACCAAACTTTAACTCTAGTTTATGAAACAAGTCGCACATAACAACAGAATCAATCCCTCCGCTCACAGCCAATAAAAATGTTTTACCGCTAAAACCGGGTATGTATTGTTCTATATGGCTTTTTAATTCATGCAGCATTCAACAAATGTAATTAGAAAACAACATCCAAATCAATCCCTACAACTAACACATCATCTGTTTGCTCTGTATTTCCCTTCCAATCAATAAATTCTTTTTGCAATTTATGTTTTTGCTCTTGCATTGGAAAGTTTGATACTACTTGCAATAAAGTATTCAAAGGCTTGTATTTGTATTTCTTTGCTTTAGGTCCACCAAACTGGTCGGCAAATCCATCAGTGTATAAATAAAGCTTGTCGTTTTTCAAGTAATCAATAGTGAATAGCGAAAACGGCTTATCTTCAATTCCTTCTCCCACGGGCATCTTATCTTTTGGCAGTTCTAAAATTTCTTTGTTTCTTATAATAATTGGTGCATTATTAGCTGCAGCATATGTTATGGATTTTGTAGTGAAATCAAAGGCTATAAGTATCCCATCAAATCCATCTTTTTGGCCTTCGGCTGAAATACTCTTTATAAGCTGCTTTCGGGCATGATCAAATATTTCGCTAGGTTTTGTTAGATTACGTTCGTTAATGGCTTCGTTCAAAAAGGAAATGTTCAATAGGCTCATAAATGCCCCGGGAACGCCATGCCCGGTGCTATCGCACACCGCTAAATAAAAAGTATTGTTTTTATAAGTAGCCCAATAAAAATCGCCACTAACAATATCTTTGGGGTTAAATAAAACAAAATGCAGTGGTATATAGTTATTCAAGAATTTATCGTGGGCTAACAATGCGTATTGTATACGTTTGGCGTAATTAATACTTGCAGCAATCTCTTCGTTTCTTTTTCGCTCCCATTCTGCTTTTGCTTCAAGAGTTTCGGTTGCGTATTTAACCTCTAATTGTCGTAGGGAGCTATCAGAAAATCTAATCGATTCTGCTTTTAAGCGTTCGTTGTGCTTCTCTAAAAAAAATAAAGCGCGGAGTGTATCATTACTGTTTTTGTTTGCAACATAGGAGAGCCAATATAGTTTTTCTTTCGAAGCGCCTACCCCTATTTCATTATCTATTTTATTGGCTTTTGTCAAATACTCTAACGCTGAGGTAAATTTATTTTGGAGAATATAAATCTCGCCCAATAAAATAAAAGCTAGAGCCGAAATTTTAGTCTCGCCAATTTCTGTCGCTTTAGCTAGGGCATCCTTAATTATTTTTTGTGCTGAGTTGAAATCAGCAGATGCTATTTTTATTTCAGCAATTTTTAGTAAAATATAGATAATTTGTTTTTCATTTTTTAATTGTCTAAACACCTCAATACATTCTAGATACTGTTTTTCGGCTATAATTAAATTATTTGAAGAATGATTTGTGGTTGCAATATAATAGTTTACGTAAGCAGCGCTTTTTTTTTCTCCAATTTCTTTGTACAGGGAGGCTGCCTCTCCAAATAAACGCGCTGCCTCTTTATAGTCCTGCAAATCTATCTTAAATAAGGCGCTATAGCTTACTGTTTCAGCTAATAGAAGTTTGTCATCATACTTAGCTGCTATTTTCTTTATGATACTTAAGAGCTCGAGCGTATTCAGGAAACTCGATTGCATAAAATAGATACGCATCATAGCAAGCAACACCCACCCTTTACAGCTAGAATCAGCTAGTGAATGTATATATGCTACTAAACTCTTGAATTCATAGCTTTCAATGTTTTGGTAAATGTTGTATTGCTTATTATTTGAGAGCAGGACTTTAACCCAAATCTCACCTTCTTTAAATTGAAGCTCCTGAGCTAATCCTAAATATTTTTCAGCCAATTCCGTCTCATTGGTAATATTGGGGTTGTTGATTTGAATATATTTCAGCGAAGCAACTAAACGGTCTTTTTCATCAGTTATTGACTCTACGTGCTTTGCTATTTTCTCTTCTAAGTTCATTTAGGATGCTAAATATAACACTTGTTTAGATAAAATAGGTAAGTCTTTATCTCAATGCTTTCGCCAATGCCTCTGCCTTTAATAGGCACTCTTCGTATTCCATTTCTGCCTCACAATTTGCAGTGATAGCGCTTCCTGTCATAAAGGACACATACTCTTTTTCTTCGTTGTAAAGAATACTTCTTATTACTACATTAAAATCAAAGTCGCCATTCGGCTTAATATAGCCTATGCTACCGGAATATAAACCCCGTTTTGTTTTTTCGTATTGCTCTATAAGCTGCATGGCTCTTATCTTTGGAGCGCCTGTCATGGAGCCCATAGGGAATAAGGCTTCTAGAATGTCTATAAATTGCAGGTCGGGTTTTACTTCTGCGCTAATAGTGGAAATTAACTGATGTACCGATTTAAATGTATATACCCCGAAAAGCTCTTCTACTTGGACGCTCGAGCGGGTAGCTATTCGTGATAAGTCATTGCGAACCAAATCAACAATCATTACATTTTCGCTGCGCTCTTTCTTGTTTTCAAACAATTGCTTTTTTGCTAATTCATCTTCTTCTTTGTTTTCAAAGCGTTTAGCCGTTCCCTTTATTGGCTGAGAACTAATTTTGCTCCCTTCTTTTTTTATAAATCGTTCGGGACTGCCACACAAAGCATAGTTGGAGCCGTTTTTATAAAATGCAGAAAAGGGAGCCATGGTTAGCGTATTTAATTTTTCATAAACTGTAATAGGATTTATGGTTACGTTTTGAGCAAAAAACTCCATACAATAATTTACTTCATAAATATCTCCTAACTGAATATGTTGTTTTAGCTTGTTTACAGCGGCAAGATACTCTTGTTTTGAATTGCGGGTTTCCAGGTTGATTGTTTCGAGTTTCGCATTTTGCGAATCGGGGTGCGCAATTTGGGTATTTGTAAGTTTAGCAATAAGCGTATCTATTTCTTCTTTTGAATCATTGGCCCCTTGTGAATGGATAGTACAATTATTCTCATTTATTTCTACTACATATTTAGGAACAAAAAAATGAATCAGCGGGAATTCCAATCCATCGTAGTTCTCGGATTCTAATTTCTCTATTTCGTTTTTTATATCGTACGAAATGCAGCCGAACAGCCACTTACCCTTATGCTTTTGGGTAAATACATCCAGTTCGTACATACAGTTTTTATTTACTCCAATAAAATCTATTTCTCCCAACCCAAGCAGATAAGAGGATTTTGCTTTATTTAATTGTTTGTTCCAATCACCTTGTTCTTGCTGATGATTGCAATTGCTATTTAGAAGACAGTAGGAAGAATAGCTAGAATTTAAAGCTAGAAGATTGCCAAGTAAATTAGAATTAGAATTAATTGAAATATGGTACACTGTAATACACGTTTATTTTTTACTTAGCCTGCAACTTACAGTGGGACTACTATCAAAACACCTTTTCTGCCACACGCTTTGTGGTATCAGATGTTCCCATTGTATAAAAGTGTAAGCAAGGAACTCCAAATTTAACAAGCTCTTTGCACTGATTAATTGACCATTCAATGCCGACTTGTTTCACCTGTTCATCTGTTTTACACTTCTCTATCTCTTCTAAAAATTCCTGTGGAATGTCAATATGAAAAGTTTTAGCAAGCATAGAAGCTTGTTTCTTGGTGCTCAATATTTTTAAACCTGGAATAATTGGAGCGTCTATCCCTGCGGCCTTGCATGCATTCACAAACTCAAAAAACTTTTTATTATCAAAAAACATCTGAGTAACAACATACTCGGCACCAGCCTTAATCTTTGCTTGCAAATGTTTTAAATCAAAAGTCAAATTTGGCGCTTCAAAATGTTTTTCGGGATATCCCGCTACGCCTATACAAAATTTGGTGGGTGTAGGATTGATAATATCTTCAAACAAGTAGTTGCCTTTATTGAGCTGAACAATTTGCTTAACTAAATCTAACGCATAAGCATGTCCATTAGGTTCAGGAACAAAAGTGGGTTCTGTTTTAATAGAATCACCTCGCAATGCCAATACATTATCAATCCCCAGAAAATTCAAATCAATCAAAGCATTCTCTGTTTCTTCTTTTGTAAAACCACCACAAATGATATGAGGTACAGCATCAATTTTATATTTGTTCATCAATGCAGCGCAAATAGCAACAGTTCCTGGACGCTTGCGAGTGGCTATTTTTTCCAAATATCCACCTTCGCGCTTTTTATAAATAAATTCTTCTCTGTGATAGGTAACATCAATGAATGCAGGCTTAAATTCAATTAGTGGATCTATTCCTTCGTATATAGAATGAATTCCCTTCCCCTTTAACGGTGGTAAAATTTCTATAGAGAACAAGGTCTTTTTAGCTGATTTTATGTGTTCTGTAACTTTCATTTTCTCCAATTATTCCCGTAAAAGTA
Source organism: Bacteroidota bacterium (assembly GCA_017303975.1). Lineage (NCBI taxonomy): Bacteria > Pseudomonadati > Bacteroidota > Bacteroidota bacterium. Next base: position 202,992 of record JAFLBG010000001.1, on the reverse strand, counting down.
AATAAAAAAGCATTGAAAAGCTGCGTGCAAGCGCAAATAGATAAAATCAATGCACAGCCGAAAACTAAAATCTAAATAGGTTGTCGATGGAGAGTAAGTCCCAGTTGGCGGGTAGGTATAATAGAATGGATAAGATAATTAACCTTGGGAATAACAACTGCATATCCCACATAGGTTTAATCATGCTAAATGCGGCTGTTACCAGTATCAAATCAATTCCTAATAAATAGAGTGCCCAGCTTTTAAAAAAACCAACAATTAATAAAATACCGCCAATCAACTCTATATAGGAGGTGTAGTAGGCTGATAGTGCCAATACCCAATTTGGCATTCTTATCGTACCGAGTTCGTATTTGTAAAAATCAACTACGCCACTGATTTTTATTTTAAAAATTTTGTCGTACCCCTGAAAGAAAAAAAGTATCCCCAATATTACGCGCAATACAAATACCAGAACACTTTCGTTAGTTATTAAACTGCTTATACTATTCATTTCAAACTGTATTAAAAAATTTAAATATACTAGAACACTCTATTCAAAAATAAAAAATGGCTACCGTAAATTTATATTTCAAAACCGTATTCATCATTGAAATGTGTGTTGTCGGTCTTTTTTTTATCTTTCGGTTTGTACTGTTTTATTCTTTGGGCAGATTCTTTTGTTTTAGGCGCCTTAAAGCTATCGTCTGTTGATGTAGCAATTATTTTTTCAATAAATAAAAAATCAATTTGCTTTTTTATGAGGTCGGCACGTTTTATCTCTACCATTATCTTGTCTCCTAAGCGCAATGTTTTCCCGGTTTTTTTGCCAACGGCTCTAAAGTTGTCTTCGTCAAAATAATAATAATCGCCTTCAATATCTTTCAACCGAATCATTCCTTCGCAGTGATTTTCAATAATCTCTACATAAATTCCCCACTCTGACACTCCGGAGATCATACCTTCAAACTGCTCGCCAATCTTATCTTTTAGGAACTCTACTTGCTTATACTTGATGGAAGCTCGTTCTGCATCGGCAGCAATTTTTTCCATTTCGGAAGAGTGCTTACACTTAGATTCTAGCTCATTTTCATCAATATTTTTTTTCTCGCCTCGTAAATATATATCTAGCAATCGGTGCGCTAAAACATCCGGATATCTTCTGATAGGAGATGTAAAGTGCGAATAGTGCTCAAACCCAAGGCCGTAATGCCCAATATTATTTATGGAATAAACAGCCTTTGCCATAGTGCGAATAGCAAGCAATTCAATGGCATTTGCCTCCGGTTTTTTTTCAACTTCCTTAAGCAAGCTATTCATCGACTGTGCAGCTACACTATCATTTGTAATATTCAGTTTGAACCCCATTTTACTTACAAACTCAGAAAAAGCTTTCAATTTTGTTTCGTTCGGCTTGTCATGAATCCTATAAACAAAAGGTTTGGGTTTTTGACTTTCATGTTTTCCTTTCGCATCAAATTTAGGTTTGCCTACAAACTCGGCCACCTTTCGGTTTGCGAGTAACATGAAATCTTCAATCAATTTATTAGAATCTTTCATTTGTTTGTAGTACACTCCGGTTGGTTTTCCCGACTCATCCAATTGAAATTTAATTTCTTGCTTTTCGAATGTTATACTTCCTTTTCTAATTCGCTCTTCCCGCAATTTTTTTGCTATAGAATCTAAAATATATAATTCTTCTTCGTATTTATTTTCCAGTCCGCTTAACAAAGGCTTCTTTTCTTTTACCTTGTTAAATGCACTTTCCAGCACTTCTTGTGCATCTTCGTAACTAAAGCGCTTGTCGGAATGTATCACTGTTCGCCCAAACCATTGTTCCAAAATTTTCGCATTGTTGTCAATCACAAAAACTGCCGAAAAGCACAACTTATCTTCGTTTGGTCGCAAGGAGCATAAAAAGTTAGACAGCGCTTCGGGCAACATTGGCACGGTTCTATCCACTAAATAAACAGAGGTAGCTCTACTTTCTGCTTCTTTGTCTAAAATGGTTCCTTCTTGCAAATAGTGCGAAACATCTGCAATGTGAACACCTATTTCATAAGTATTGTCGGTAAGTTTTTTAAAAGACAAGGCATCGTCAAAATCCTTGGCATCAAAGGGATCTATGGTAAATGTATCAATGTTTCTAAAATCTCTCCTTTTGGCTATTTCCGATTCCGAAATTTCTTTTGGGATAGAATCTGCAAATTTTTCTACCACCTCTTCAAAGCTATATGGCAAGCCAAACTCCTCTAATATGGCATGCATTTCGGTATCGTTTTCTCCTGCAAATCCCAAAATGCGAACAACCTCTCCAATTGGATTCTTGCCACTTGTAGGCCATTCGATTATTTTTACTACTGCTTTTTGTTTGTCTTCTGCAATACCAAGCTTGTCTGGTGGAATAAAAATATCTGTATTAATTCGCACATTATCCGGAACCAAAAAGGCAAATGTTTTCGATTTTTGAATGGTTCCTACAAATTCCGTACGCGCTCTTTTAATAACCTCTTCAACCACACCTTCGGCTTTTCCTCTGTGGTTATCCACAATTCTGATGCGAACCAAGTCTTGGTGCATAGCGGAATTTAAGTTGTTTGCAGAAACAAATATATCTGCACCTTCATCTTCCGGAATTACAAATGCCGATCCGGACATGGTCATATCAACCTTTCCGGAGATTAGTTTTTCGTCTTTAAAAATTTTGTACTTACCTCTTTGTGTTTCAACAACCACTTTTTTCTCTACAAAATCTTCTAACAGTGTATTGATAAGTAATTTATCCGCCTGATTCTCTATATGTAAAAGGGCTGCAATTTGCTTATAGTTGAACGATTGTGTGGGCTTAGATTTAAGTATTCTTAAAATTTCTTGAAAAAGATACGACTTCGTACTTCTTTTCTCTTTCTTTGCTTTGAATTTTCTTTTCGACATGATATGCTAAATTTATTAAATAAATGAACCAATTCCGATTTGTGAAGGAATATTTATTACCAATTGTCATTGGCTTGATTGGCGCGCTATTTCTCTATTTTTACTTTTCCCTTTCATTTTACAACAGATTGTCGTCCGAAGAATTTTTTTTCTTGAATTTACTCGATACGCAAGGTGGCATCTACAATAGCGTAAGATATGTTTGTTCCAATTGGAGTGCTCGTTGGAGCGGATTACTATATTTCTATTTGCTATGGGGGAAAGCAACGAATTTTTTAGATATTAATTGGATTATTGTTCTGCACCATTCATTTACACTACTAGTCCTAATTTCCAGCGTTTATTCATTACAAAAAAAAGTAATTGCTAAAATAGGCGTGGTTGCTCCAAATGCTTTTTGGCAAGTCTGTTTAGCGGTACTTTCAACGATGATTATTTTTTTTGCTGCACCGCAATTAACTGACAACTGGTTTTGGATCAGTTCTTCTGTTTTTCATTTGCAAAGTTTTGTAATAGCTCTGTTTGCAATCAGTTTGGTGTTCAATGAAAAAAGTAACCTACTCACCTATTTGTTACTTGTTGTGTCCGGAATATATATAGCGGGGGCTTCTGAGTTGACCGCTATTTTACTGATAGGTTCTACCTCTACATTTTTTGTATATTCAAAAATTGTAAAAAGTAGTTTTGTAAAGCTACCTTTTGTTATGCAAAAGAAAATGTTGGTGCTGTATCTATTGATTGGTGCAGGCTTAGGAATTAGTTTAGCTGCAACCGGAAATCAAGAAAGATTACTTTCTCAACCCACACTAGTTGACGTTGTTGAACCGCAAAGCTTAGCAGGCATTCCTATTTACTTTTCTGAAAAAAACTACACCACCTTGATTGATGTTTTATTTACGTCCAAAAACTGTATTGTACTGGTTTCTTTTTTATTGTTTTTATTGCTGATTCCAAGGGTGTTTCAAGTGAAACAATCTGCGCATTCCATATTCGTTTTAAAACAATTGCAACGCAAACTATTGGTACTATTGGTAATAAGCATGGCAATAACGTTTATTCTAAACTATTTTATTTTTACTAAAACATTGGGTCCAATACGAACGTGGCTCCTGCCAAGTTTTTTAGTTGTTGCATTTATTTGGATTACACTACTTAAGTTGGGGTTGCAAAATGAAAGAATGGCGCAAGTGTCTATATATGCCTTGCTGCCCATGTGTTGTATTTTATGGATAGGATTATTTAGTTATGCTAAAAAACATGTGCCTTTGGCTAAAAACTATGCAAATAGCTACGATGCTCTGTTAGCTCAATTTTGTAGATCAAATGACACCAAAAGCACTGCAAAAATAGAATTGCCTAATTCAGGTTTGCTACCCTATACTCCCCTAACTCAAGAGTTTGTTAAGCAGTATCATTTGTGTAAATGATACTGTTGCTATAAAAGCCGAATTGTTATCTTTACAGCATGACAACAACTAGACAAAATAAAGTAGCACGATTGGTTCAAAAAGAAATTGGCGATTGGTTTCAACGTGATGGTAAAGTTATTTTTGGAAACCCACTCATTACAGTTACTACTGTACGAGTTACTCCCGATTTATCCATTGCCCGTATTTATCTAAGTTTATTTAATGCGACTGACAAGAATAAGTTGTTAAAAGATATTGAGCAAAACACATCGCAAATACGTAAAGCTCTTGGAAATAGAGTAAAGCATCAATTGCGCATTGTACCTCAGTTGGAATATTTTATTGACGACTCGTTGGACTATGCCGAAAGAATAGATCAGTTGTTAAAAAAATAAGCTTGTTTTGAATCTTCCATTTTTCATTGCTCGTAGGTATTTATTCTCTAAGAAATCGCATAATGCCATAAATATAATTTCAATTATTTCGGTGATTGGGGTGTTGGTAGGCACTATGGCGTTGATTGTTGTTTTGTCTGCATTTAATGGTATTTCAGACTTAGTAAAAGATTTATACAAATCGTTCGACCCGGATATTCGAATTGTTGCAGCACAAGGAAAAACATTTTCTATAGACGACACTAAAATTAAAAGTCTAATAGCATGGCCGGAGCTTACTAACTATTCTTTTGTGTTAGAAGAAAATGCACTTGTAAAGTATGGCGATAAGCAGTGCATTGCAACCTTAAAAGCCGTAGATGATCGATTTGAGCGCATTACACAATTTGATACGCTTATCAAAGAAGGAGAATATATACTTAAAGATGATGCTACAAACTATTGTCTATTGGGGCGTGGAGTTGCATATCAATTACAAATAAATAACAGCGACCCATTTACGCCTGTTTTGTTTTATGTTCCTAGAAAAGGCTTGTCCGCAAAGCTCAATCCGGAAGATGGATTTAGTCAACAGCCTGCTTTTCCTAGCGGCATATTTTCGGTGAATGATGAGTTTGACTATAAGTATGTGATTGTATCGCTTGATTTTGCTGCTAAATTGCTAGATGCAGATAATAAGGCCAGTAGTTTAGAAATACGGTTCGATAACAAGAGTATAGATAAGCAGTTGCAAGACAGAATACAACAGCATTTAGGCGAAGAATATACGGTGAAAAATAGAGAGCAACAGAATGAATTACTGTATAAGACTTTCAAGTCCGAGAAACTATGGACATTTATTATTCTCTTGTTTATATTGATAATAGCCACATTCAATGTAATTGGTTCCATTGCCATGTTAATTCTCGACAAGAAAAAGGATGTTAGAACCTTGTGGAGCATGGGTGCCGACAAAGAAATGGTTAGGAGTATTTTTATGAAAGAAGGGATGCTAATCACATTCTTAGGCGCATTTGGCGGTGTTTTCCTAGGATTGCTATTAGTATTTTTACAGCAAAAATTTAGTTTAATAAAATTTGACGAGGGCTTTGTAGTAGAGGCCTACCCCGTTAAAATACTGCTAATGGATGTAGTTTATGTTCTAATAAGTGTATTTATAATTGGATACATAGCAGCCTGGTATCCTGTAAAGTACTTTACCGATAAATTTTCATCCTCTAAAACTAATTGATTTCTATTTCATTAAAGCCTCTAAAATAAAGGCTTTCCCCCAATCTGCAATTTCTTGTTCACTCCAAATTGTTGGGTAGAAAATTCGTTTCTGAAATTTCGGAGGCAAGTACTTTTGCCAATTAGTTCCACCGGTAGCGGCAATGTCTTTTGGATCCATTTGTAGGTAGCGCACTGCCGATTTGTAATGCACCAGTGGCCAGTTTACGTTAACGTTTACATCCAACTGCTTTAACGCAGAAATCAACTTCTCATTTTTCTGTTCGCTTTCCGGCAATGAAAGGTATTTTGCCCAAACATTTGATTTTAGTACATTCTGGCCTGTTGCAATAAATTGCTTAGAATATTTTTCTTCGAATTGAAGTAAGGTGTATGTCTTTTTTCCTGTTGCTAATTCGGTAGCTCCATACTTCCAATAAATAAACTCATACATGCCCTCAATATCTTTTTCTGTGTGGTTAACAGAAAAATTATCTCGCTTATCTTTTGCCACTAGATTGAAAAAGTTGGTTGAGTAAATTTCAATCATTCTGTATTGTGCCGACTGAAAGCCACTGGCGGGCATCAGCGACATTCTGAATTGTAAAAACTGCTCCTTTTCCATCCCATCCACCATAATATCAAACGACTTGGTAAGTGCTTCGAAATAACGATTAACGCGTCTTAGCTTCTCGTACATATAAGCAGCTGTGGTATTTTCAGAATCTGCAATTTGTTTTAACTCATGTAAACAAAGTTTAAAATACAGCTCTGTTACTTGATGGTACATTATAAAAATAACCTCGTCCGGAAATTTTGTGCGCGGCTTTTGTAGTGTTAGTAGGGTATCTACTTCTACATAATCCCAATAATTCAAATAATCCGCATGCAAAAATCCATCTAAGTAGGCTGAAAAGCTTTGACCAGTAGAAGAAATTTTCTTATTTAGGAGATCTAATTTTTCCGCAATTTCGGGCGTAATTTCCATAACACATTTTTTTATTGCTGAAATTTAGGTAAAAAGAGAGGTACTAAAAAATGATATTCATCAACAGGTGCATTTTCCAATGCTAGTTGGTATTAAGTGGCTTGTATCTTTTGTTTTTTATTCAAGAACGTTAAGAAAGCTACAATTACCAATACCAAACAGAAGAAAATGCGAATTATTTAACAGTCATTTTGTAGATTTACGGTTAAAAGCAATTTTACAATATGCGAAAAGATATTGAGTTTCCGGAAGTTGAGAATGTGGCTTTGGCTGTAGTTAAAGAACAGAACGAATTGGCACAAGATGAGTGGAATGTTTATTTCGTAAATTTAAAGAATGAGCCGCTCGAAGGCGTGTTGGTTACTTCCAGCGGTTATGGGCAAATTGACGGAGAAGAGATTAAAACGTCTACACTACGCCATTTTCTGGATACAATCGAACCAAAGAGTTTTTCGAAGATAGAACCCATTATGGAAAATGTTTTTGGCCTGAATAATGAGTATTGGATAAGCTTTTACCACAATAAAAAAATGTACGATAAAAAGTATATTTTTTTGGCGGAAACAATCAAAGAAGAATACTTTACAACCGTTCCTATTCTTAACAAAAGAGGAGTTATGATTAAGTAACGTTTTTAATCAGTAAAAAAACAATAACTATGTCTGATTTTAATTACGAAAACATTCTTTTTTTAGATATCGAAACCGCTCCCATTGTTTATGAATACAAGCAGTTGCCCGATGCCACAAAAAAATTATGGGACACAAAATTTAGATTTAATCAGCAAGAAACACCGGAAGAGATATATAAAAAATCCGGTATATATGCAGAGTTTGCAAAAGTTATTTGCATTTCTGTGGCTATTGTTATGAAAAACAAAACCATTCGTGTAAAATCTTTTTATGGAGACGATGAGAAAGAGCTACTGAAAGAGTTTTCGGAGTTGCTACAAACCAAGTACAACAAGGAGAATCAGATGCTGTGTGCACATAATGGCCGAGAGTTTGATTTCCCTTTTTTGTGCCGAAGAATGCTGATTAATGGCATTAAACTACCTGCCATACTTGACCTTTCCGGTAAAAAACCTTGGGAGGTTAAACACCTTGACACAATGGATATGTGGAAGTTTGGCGATTATAAAAATTTCACTTCTCTTAATTTGCTTGCTCATGTATTTGGTATACCAACGCCTAAAGACGACATTGATGGTAGTGATGTAGCTCGAGTATATTACGAACAAAAGGATTTAAATAGAATAGTTACGTATTGCCAAAAAGATGCTGTTACGGTTGCACAGCTTTATTTAAAATTAAAGTGTGAAGAAATTATAAGTCAGGAAAATATAGCGTTTCCTCTAATTTAACTATATGCAAAAAGGAGTATTATTAATTAACCTTGGAACGCCTGATAGCCCTGCTACTTCGGATGTAAGAAAATATCTCACCCAATTTTTAAACGACCCTAGAGTAATTGATATCAATCCCATTGGACGATTTATTTTGGTTAATGGAATTATTGTTCCTTTTAGAGCACCTAAATCAGCCAAGCTATACAAGCATATTTGGACTAAGGATGGTTCTCCACTTTTGATTTATGGGAACAAAGTAAAAGATGCTTTGCAAAAGGCGTTGGGCTATGAATTTGTCGTTGAGCTTGGAATGCGTTACCAACAGCCAAGTTTAGAATCTGCGCTAGAAAAATTACGTCAGGCAAAAGTTTCTGAAATTGTTGCTCTGCCTATGTATCCGCAGTATGCTTCATCTAGCACGGGCTCTTCTGTAGAAGAGCTTTTGCGAGTTGTCAAAAAATGGGAAGTTACGCCAACACTAAAAATTATAAATAAATTTTATGATTTTCCGCCCTTTATACAAGCGTTTGCGGAGGTAGCAAAAAAACACAACCACCTAGAGTATGACCATGTAGTGTTTAGTTACCATGGATTACCTGAAAGACAGATTAGAAAAGCGTCTGCACATTACGGAGGAAACACCTGCCAAATGGGCGATTGCTGCAATAAGATAACTAAGAATAATGCGTATTGCTACAGAGCTGCATGTTTTGAAACCACACGCCAGCTGGTTCGTACCATTGGTATTCCGGAAGGGAAGTACACCACCACGTTTCAATCAAGGTTGGATGACAAGTGGCTAAAACCCTATTCAGATAAGGTAGTTGCAGAGCTTGCAGAAAAAGGTGCAAAGAAAATACTAATTTTTTCGCCTGCATTTGTAGCAGATTGCTTGGAAACAATTTATGAAATTGGCACCGAATACGATGAAATTTTCAAAGAACATGGTGGCGAAAAAGTGCAACTGGTAGAGAGTTTGAACGACCATCCGGTTTGGATAGAGGCTTTGAAAAAATTGGTAACTCAAGCGTAATGCAACTAAAGCACCCTCAGCTTGTCGATTTGCTGAAAAAAGCATATTCTGCAGAAAAGGCCGCAGCGTTTGCCTATCAAGGACATGCAGGTGCAGTAAAGAATGTTGAAGAGAAAAAAGCCATAAGACAAATTGAAATTGACGAATGGAATCATCGCAGCGAAGTGTTGGCTATAATGAATACATACAACATTCCTATTTCTAAATCATATGAAGTGCGTTTTTATATTTTAGGAAAGCTAATATCGTTTAGTTGCTACATAATAGGCTGGTTTATGCCCTTTTATTTTGCAGGACGATTGGAAAGCGGCAATGTTTGTGAGTATTTTAGAATGATGCAGTTTTTTCATTCGTTGGGAATTAAGGAGCACGATAAAGTGCTGTACGAAATGGGTATCAAGGAAAAAGAACACGAAGTGTATTTTTTAGAAAAAATAAAAACGAATAGACTGTTGCCATTTTTTGAGAAGTACTTTGCTTGGGGTAAACAACAAAGCTTTAATGATGTTGACTTAGATAAAAAATATCCGATAGAAGATTCTGACCTTTACTGCAAGAAGAAATAAGCGATAGCGCTTTCTAGTAGTGCATTACCAAAGCTTTGAACTTTAGAAAAACCTCAGGCTCGACATAAATTTTAATTATCCCAAATTAAAATGCTGTGTAGCCATTTGTTCTATCGCAGTTCCAATAGCAAGTGATGATGTAGCTGCAGGAGAAGGTGCATTTAGAACATGTATTGCGTTTCCATTTACTTCAATTTTAAAATCATCAATCATTTCTCCTTCCGGAGCCAATGCCATTGCTCGTACTCCGGCTCTTCCCGGCTTTAAGTCATCCATTTCTAGTGTTGGGATAAGTTTGCGTAAGCGCTTTAAAAAGAATTTTTTTGAAAATGCGCCACGGTATTCGTCCCATCCAAACTTCATGTTTTTCGCAAAAAACTTCCAAGTGCCACCAAACGACAATGCTTCCACAGTATCTCGCAACGAAAAGTCCGTTTTGCCATACCCCTCTCGCTTAAACACAAATACGGCATTGGGTCCGCATTCGGTGCCACCGTGTATCATACGAGTAAAGTGAACACCTAAAAATGGATATTTAGGATTGGGTACCGGATAAATCAAATTCTTAACCTTTTCTAATCCTTTATCAGACAAATCAAAATAATCACCTCTAAAGCCAACAATAGCAGTATCTGTAGGAGTTCCTTCCTTCTTTGTTATTCTATCGCTTTGTAAGCCTGCACAAGTAATTATATAATTTCCTGTAAATGTTCCTTTAGGCGTAATAACATGCGTGTGCTTGGTGTGTTTTTCAAAGCCGGTTACTTCGTGCTCTGTAAGCACCTTGCTGCCATTAAATTTGCTTCTAATTAACTCCACATACTTTCTAGACACGTCCGCATAATCAATAATTCCGGCACATGGCACCCAAATGCCCTCTATTCCTACACAATAAGGCTCTATTTCTTTTATTCGCTTAGCATCTATTTTTTCGATCCCTTCAACTCCATTCTTTAGGCCATTTTCAAATACTCTGTTCATGTGCGCCAATTCAGAAGTATCGGTGGCAACAACAATCTTTCCACAAATATCATGTTTTATACCATGTTCTTTTGCAAAGGAGACAAGCTCTCTGCGTCCATCTACACAGTTTTTTGCTTTATAGGAGCCCGGCTTGTAGTATAACCCGGAATGTATCACTCCCGAATTATGTCCCGTTTGGTGCGCTGCCACTTCCTTTTCCTTTTCTAAAACCAATATTTTCTTTGTGGGATATTTTGTATTTATCTTATAGGCCGTAGCCAGACCAACAATTCCGCCTCCTACAATAATTATATCAAAAATGTTTTCTTGAGTTGTATTCATGTTGTATGCTAATTAAATTAATGTACATCGTTAGCGTTTCCAAAGTTCTAAAATTTTGGAAAAATTAGTGGTTACCAGCTTTAAAAAATCTTTTTATATCACACTCGCTATAAAAAGGTCGATCTTCTAATTTATTTTCTGCAAATGCCTGAGCCCAATACGGAACAAGCATTACAGCCTTTGTGCCAAATCCGTTAAAAAACAAAACACTCTTATGGGTGGAATGTTCGCCAATCAATGGTCTTCTATCAACCGTTGTTGGACGTACTCCCGCCTCGTGTGTTAGTATTTCGAAAGGAACACACAGCAGTTTATTTAATTTATTTGTTAACTCTACTAATCCTTCACTCGTAGAATTTTCGTCAATGTTGTCCCAATTATAAGTAGCGCCTACCTTATACTTATTGCTTCCTAGCGGAACAATGAAAACACCTTTATTTACAATCTTTGCTACATCTAAATTTTCTACGCGAATTGTGCATGTTTCTCCCTTTGTAAGTTTAAATGCATTTTTAGGAAAGTATGGATTTTCTAACGCTTTATACCCCTCGCAAAAAACAATTTTGCTGGCGATTATTTGCTTGTAAGAAACTTCTGTATCAGCCTGTACATTTAGTTTAGAGTAATCAACTGTTTCTTCCAACAACATATCGTTTTTGCTAAGAAATGCACGTGTTTTTTGCAGAAACAACTTTGTGTCCAAAAAGCCCGATTTTTCTACCTCTGATGAGCATAGTGTTTGTTGAAAAAACGCAGGGTGGAATTCGGAGTGAAACACTTTACTTAAATAAATACCTTCCTCTTCGTTTAATTTTTTCTTCCACAAATTAATTTCTTGCTGTTCGGTAAAAAATTTCACCATAGGAATAACGTGATGAAATGAGCCATCAACAATGCCTTCTGCCCAAGTATAAAACTGATGCGCTGCTGGCAGCAACTCATCGGCCATCCAACTTTTATTCAAACGCTTAAAAACAATGGGGTTCCAAACACCGGCTGCAACCTTTGAGCAGCTAGACAATCCGGGCTCATCAATTACCAAAACACGCTTACCTTGCTTATGAAGAGACAACGCCAACACCGACCCAGCAATTCCCTGCCCTACTAGTATGTAATCGTATCTCGTATTTTCCATAGTTGCACAAGGTACAAACTTGTAGTATTACTGCAAATAAAGGGAATAAGCAAATATTAAATTATTGATAACTATTGGTGGAAATACAATAAAATAATATTATTGTAACAGATACCCATTCATGGCAAAGACAAAAAAATCGAAACAATTAATTGGCCGTAGAGAATTGGTTGATTTTCCGGATATAAAATTAGTTGGCATAGAGGCAAAAATAGATACAGGTGCATATACAACTGCACTTCACTGTCATGATATTAAAATCATAACAAAAAAAAACAAACCTGTATTGTGTTTCAAATTGCTTGATCCAAGCCACCCGGAGTACAATGAGCAAGAGCATCAGTTCGAAAAATTTTCAGAAAAAATGATTAAAAATTCTTTTGGCGATTTAGAAAAACGCTATGTTATAATGACACGAGTGATAATTGCCGGAAGAAAAATAAAATCCTTTATATCCCTAACGGATAGAGCTAACATGCGTTTTCCTGTTTTAATTGGCAGGCGATTGCTTAAGAGCAGATTTATTGTTGATGTTGAACTGTTAAATACAAATAGAAAATAAAATGAAAATTGTAGTGCTTTCTCGTAACCCTAAACTTTATTCTACCAAACGCTTGGTAGAAGCGGGTGAGCAAAGAGGTCATGAAATGTTGGTGCTCGACCATTTAAAATGTGTGCTTGTAATCGAAGCAGGGCGGCCACATATATTTTATCAAGGAAAAGAAGTAACCGATGTAAGTGCTGTAATTCCGCGCATTGGAGCATCTGCCACTTTTTATGGATCGGCAGTGGTGCGCCAATTTGAGATGATGAAAATTTTCACTGCGGTGGAATCACAAGCACTGGTGCGCTCCAGAGACAAACTAAGAAGCTTGCAGCTAATGGCGCGAGCACATTTAGGAATGCCGAAAACAGCTTTTACATATAGTTCGAAAGATATTGATAATATAATTAACCAAGTAGGTGGAGCACCCGTAGTAGTAAAGCTTTTGGAGGGAACGCAAGGCATTGGCGTTATTTTGGCTGAAACACATCGTGTTGCAAAATCAGTAATAGAAGGCTTTTTGAGCCAAGATGTAAACATTTTGGTGCAGGAGTTTATTAAAGAAGCCGGAGGTGCTGATGTTCGAGCGTTTGTAGTGGATGGTCAAATTGTAGGGGCGATGAAAAGACAAGGTGCAGAAGGGGAATTTAGATCCAACTTACACAGAGGTGGCTCTGCAAGTGTCATAAAACTTTCTCCGGAAGAAAAAGCAACTGCTATAAAAGCCGCGCGTACATTGGGGCTAGATATTGCAGGTGTAGATATGCTGCAATCTTCCAGAGGACCACTAGTAATGGAAGTCAATTCCTCCCCGGGATTAGAAGGTATTGAAGGCGCAACCAAAATTGATATAGCCGGAAAAATAATAGAGTATGTAGAAAGAAACGAGTATGTTCATTAATACATAAACATTCTCGCTTCTCTGCTCCTAATAACTTCTCTTCTATTGTTTTATAAATCGCGACAGATAGTGTTTATCTGATGTTTCTACATTAATGATATATACTCCCGAAGGCAAAGCTGAAAAATCAATTTCTATTTATTGAAGCCGAAATTGGTAATCCTGTTCCCGAGTTTGCATTTTGTGATGATAAAAATTTTGTCGAAATAGTAATCAGCAAAAATTTAATAATCCTTTTCATTTTTTTACAATGTTACCTTAAAACAAAAGCAGAGCAAATACAAAAACATGTTTGCCGCTTATGTTTAATTGTTTAAATGCAGGACACAATAAATCCATTTACCAAAAATTAAGGCAGTTAAAAAATCTATTTCGCCACTCAAAAATGTCCCATATGGTTTATTCTCATTTACAAATACTTTGTACATTGTAATAATTCAACTAACTATATGCACAAGGATATTGTTATAAACGGCCATACAATTAAGCCCGGTCAATTCTTAGAGGCAAATCTAAACACGTATAGGCTGCCTACACGTACCTTTATTGAAATTCCGGTACACGTTTTTCGCTCTATCCATACAGGCCCAACAGCACTATTTATTGCAGGCATGCACGGTGATGAAATAAATGGAATTGAGATTTTGCGCAGACTAATCCGGCAAGGTGTTTTGCAAAAACTAGTAAAAGGCAGTGTTATTGTTATTCCTATTATCAATATTGTTTCTTTTATAAGTGGTTCGCGCGAATTACCCGATGGGCGGGATTTAAACCGATGTTTTCCGGGCACCCAGTCCGGCTCTCTAGGTAGCAGGATGGCATACGATTTAATGAAAGAAATTGTCCCACAAATAGATTTTGGTGTCGATTTTCATACTGGAGGTGCTCAAATAAATAACTTTCCGCAAACGCGCTGTGTGTTTGATGATGAGCAAAGTTTGGCTTATGCCAACATGTTTAGTGCGCCATTTACCCTTAATTCGCCCTACCGAGACAAAACGTTTAGAAAAGAAGCTTCCAAAAAAGGAAAATCTATTTTGGTGTACGAAGCGGGCGAATCGATGCGTTTCAATAGTTTGGCTATAAACGAAGGAATTAAAGGGTGTTTGCGACTACTAAAACAAATGGAAATGCTTGATACCAATGTCGAGGAACGTGAAACCAAATTGCTTAAAGAATCTAAGTGGGTTAGAGCGCGCATGGCAGGATTGTTTGCAACACACAAGCGATATGGCTCATCCGTAACAAAAGGAGAGGTTATAGGTTACATTGCCGACCCCTATGGAGATACAGAGATACAGCTAAAAGCGCCTGAATCGGGCTATATTGTGGGTGTAAATAATCAACCAGTAATTAATGAAGGCGATGCGTTGATTCATATTGGAGTGGAGTAGTTTTTTTGCACATTTTTATTTCCAATATTTTCTTTACAAAATTGTGTAGCTTAAAAAACTAAAACCACTACAATTTTACACACACATTCTTAGGCTCAGTAAAAAAGTGAAAAGCCTCGAAACCGCCCTCACGTCCAACACCAGAGCTTTTAACTCCTCCGAATGGAGTACGTAAATCACGTAATAACCAACAGTTAATCCATACAATTCCTGCATGGATTTGTTGCGCTACACGGTGCGCCTTGGTAAGATTTTCTGTCCATACCGTAGAGGCTAACCCATACGTTGTGCTATTGGCGTATTTCAACACTTCCTCTTCTGTGTCAAACGGAGTAAGGGTTACAAAAGGACCAAACACTTCTTCTTGATTGGTTCTGCAATTGTAGGGCAAGTTCTCGAAAACAGTAGGCTCTATAAAATAACCTTCTGCGCATTCTCCGGCAACAGTTACACGATTGCCTCCATGAAGAAGCTTTCCTCCTTCTTGTTTTGCCAATTCAATATAAGAGATAATTTTTTCCATGTGCGACTTGGACACCACAGCACCCAATCTGCTGGACTCATCTGTAGGATTGCCAACTTTTAATTTATTTACTTCTACTAAAAAAGCTGTTTTGAATTTTTCGTAAATAGGGCGCTCAATAAATATACGAGACCCACAAAGACATATCTGACCTTGATTTGAGAAGGACGAATGAATGGTGGTTTTAATCATATTCTCAAAATCACAATCCGCAAAAATGATATTCGGGTTTTTACCCCCCAACTCTAGCGATAGCTTTTTAAACATAGGCGCTGCCACACGTGCAATTTCTGCACCTGTTTTAGTGCCACCTGTAAATGAAATAACCGGAATATTGGGATGTGCAGTAATAGCGCTGCCAACCTTATGTCCGTAGCCATGTACAATATTTAAAACACCTTTGGGTAGTCCTGCTTCGATGCATAATTCAGAAAGCAGGTATGCAGTCATTGGCGTAATTTCAGAAGGTTTCGCTACCACGCAATTGCCCGAAGCTATGGCAGGTGCTATTTTCCAGGTAAATAAATACAATGGTAAATTCCAAGGAGAAATACATCCTGCAACACCAATTGGTTCGCGCAAGGTGTAGTTAATGGCAGAATGCTCCATAGAGTGAGCTTCGGAAGCAAAATGCAAAATTCCCGTCCCGTAAAAATGAAAATTGGCGGCAGCCCTTGGTATATCTACAACTTTAGCAAGCTTTACAGGTTTCCCATTATCAATAGATTCGGCTAATGCAAGCCTATCTAAATTTTTTTCGATGAGTGCCGCTATTCTTAACATTATTCTAGAGCGCTCATCCTTCGGTGTAGTGGACCATTTAGGAAAAGCATCTTGTGCCGCCTTTACAGCAAGCTCAACATCTTTTTCGTCAGAGTCGGGAATGAATGAATACACCTTGCCTGTGGCCGGATTGTAATTGTCTATGTAGTTATTGCCTGCAGGTTCCAGTAATTCTCCGTTGATATAGTTTTTAATTTTTTGCATACAAAATTATTTTGCTTGGTTATCAATACCACTAACGCCTCCGGATAAAATAAATTTCATTGCATCAGATGATGAAATGTCAATAGAAATAACATTTTCTGCAGGCACAATTATTAATTGTCCCATAAATCCATACGAGTATGGAAGATAAACAGCCACCCTTTCCTCCTTAATTCCAATAGTGGCAAGTGTTTTTTGGGTAATAAATCCCATCATTTGCACATTGTTTGCTTTATCAATATAAACAAGAACAGGTTTATCAAATCTTTTTTTATTGCCCACAAAAGCAGATAAAAAATCTTTGATAGAAGTGTAAATTATTTTAATAATCGGAACGCGTTCAATCGCGTTTTCAAAAACAACAAACAAAGGTTTAAATAATAAAGAAGAGCCTAGCAGCCCCAATAAAATTATAATCCCAATAGAAATTCCCAGTAAAATAAACTTATCTATAATCGGATGGATGAGCACTTCCGAAAAATCGAAAAACGAGCCAATTGTTTTTACAATTTTGAGCAATACCCAACCGGTAATACCAATAGGTACAATAATTAATAATCCCTGAATAAAATAACCAATTACTTTTTTCCAAAACCCGTTTTTCATAGGTGCAAATTTACATTAAAAAACGGGAATTTTTAGTATGTTTTGGAGTGTGTTAAAAGTTGTTAATGCCCGTAATACAGCTTCGCATTATACGTTAAATTTGCTCGAATGAATACGACTAGACTCAAGCTAATAAGTGTACTTGCAATTATAGCATTACTGGGCATTGTGCTTATTCAGTTGTATTGGATAAATAATGCTGTAGAAATAAGTACACAGCGCTTTGAACAGCAAGTAGCAAGTGCATTAACCAACACAGCGCTTCAACTTGAAAAAAAATCGACCGCGGCAAAAATTAAAAAACGATTTAACTTTAGAAAGCAAGGCGTGCGTTGGCTTTCCAAGAATGACTCAACCGGATTGGCTCGTAAACTAGTGGGGGATTCATTGCTGGAAACACCCGCCAGATACAGCGCAGCAAGCAATAGATACAATGTTAAAATTTTCGAAGAATTAGAAACGGATTCCAATGGCGTAATTATAAAAAACACAAGAGAGAAAAATTATATTACCGACTCTGCATCCAGCAATGATTTTGGTATTAACTATAAAAATCATTCTATTCAGCCGTTTGGAATTACATCAAACAGTTCTTCCATTGACAATTTTAGCAAGTTCATGAATAAGAACGAAATGGTAAGCGATATTTTTGATGAGTTGGTAAGTATCAATATCTACAACGATTACAACGACCAAATTGACACACTATTGCTAGACACACTGCTTGCACAATCACTTAAAGAAAACGGAATAACTGCAAAATACAACTATGCTATTGTTGGCAGTGCGACCGATATAGCGGCATCTAAAGATAGCGCAACAAATAAAATTTCAGCCAGTAAATTCAAAACAAATTTATCGCCAAACAATATTCATATTAAACCGAAATATTTGGCGGTATACTTTCCAAATCAAACAAATTATATCCTTAAAAACATGTGGTTGATGCTAATTGCATCGGCATTCTTTATTAGTGCACTGCTTTGGTTTTTCTACTACACCATTTCAACTATTTTCAAACAAAAAAAATTATCGGAAATAAAAAACGATTTTATCAGTAATATGACACACGAATTCAAAACCCCCATATCTACTATTTCATTGGCATGCGAGGTATTGAGCGATAATTCTGTTTTTAAATCGAAAGAAAAAACAGAAAAATATGTAGGTGTTATAAACGAGGAAAATAAACGGCTTGGCACACTAGTCGAAAACATTTTACAAACCGCTATTTTGGACAAAGGCGAGTTCAAATTGAAGATTTCTGATAACGATATTCACGCCATTATTGAAAGAGCAATTGATACTATTCGATTGCAAGTGGAAAACAAACAAGGGAAAATTATAACACAGCTCGCAGCTACTGATTTTATTGTAAAAGCAGACCGCGTACACCTCACAAACATTATTTACAATTTGATAGACAACGCCATTAAATACACACAAACAAATCCGGAAATATGCGTTTCTACCAAAAATGTAAAAGATGGTGTTTTAATTGATGTAACCGACAACGGAATTGGTATAAGCAAAGAAAACATCAAAAAAATATTCGACACGCTCTATCGCGTACCTACGGGAAATGTGCACAACGTAAAAGGTTACGGACTAGGTTTGAGCTATGTAAAAGCTGTTGTTGAAAAACATGGCGGAACGATAGATGTAGTAAGCGAACTAGGAAAAGGAAGTACGTTCACAATTTATTTACCTTATATACAAAACTAAAATGGGAGATGTAAAAACAAAATTATTGTTAGTAGAAGACGATAAAAACTTAGGCTCGTTGCTGCAAGAATACTTAGATGCTAAAGGGTTTGAAACACTACTTGCAGTTAATGGTAAAGAAGGTTTCGAAAAATTTAAGAAATCGAAATTTGACGCATGCATACTTGATGTCATGATGCCAATAAAAGATGGCATTACACTAGCCAAGGAAATTCGTGCAGCAGATAAAAACATCCCAATAATATTTCTTACAGCAAAATCAATGAAAGAAGATGCCATAGAGGGTTTTCAGGCAGGTGGAGATGATTATATCAATAAACCATTTAGCATGGAAGAGCTGTTATTACGCTTAAATGCTATTTTAAGACGAACCAAAAGTCAAACACAAGCCTCTGCCGACCGAACTAATTTTGATATAGGGAAATATAAATTTGATTACCAACAACAACTTTTACTTATTGGTAAAAAACAGCAAAAGCTTACCACCAAAGAGGCCGATTTACTTAAGCTGTTGTGCGTATATTCTAACGATGTATTAGACAGAGCATTTGCACTAAACACCGTTTGGCAAAGCGATAATTATTTTACAGGCAGAAGTATGGACGTATATATTACAAAGCTTCGCAAATATTTAAAAGACGACCCTCAAATAGAAATCTTAAATATCCATGGAAGGGGTTTTAAGTTGGTGGTAAAACAATAAATTTCCTTAAATTCATCCCTTCAATTAATCAACGCATACATGAAGAATTATAATCTTTTAAATAATATTATTGGATGGCTTTGCTTTGGCGTGGCTGCATTTGTTTATACATCTACAATGGAGCCTACTGCCAGTTTTTGGGATTGTGGGGAATACATTGCTACCGCGTATAAACTAGAAGTAGGGCACCCTCCGGGAGCACCATTTTTCCAAATGTTGGGACGTTTCTTTTCATTGTTTGCAATGGGAGATGTTACAAAGGTAGCGTTGATGATTAACCTAATGTCGGCATTGTCTAGTGCGTTTACCATTTTGTTTTTGTTTTGGTCTATCACGGCTTTAATTAGAAGAATGATTGCCAAAAATGAAACAGAATTATCAACTGCCGACCAACTAATTATTTTTGGTAGCGGTGTGGTGGGTGCCATAGCCTATACATTCAGCGATTCGTTTTGGTTTTCGGCTGTAGAGGGCGAGGTTTATGCGATGTCCAGCATGTTTACTGCTGCCGTATTTTGGGCAATGTTAAAGTGGGAACGAATTGCAAACGAACCCGGTGCAGACAGATGGATTGTTTTGATTGTTTATTTAATTGGAATGTCAATAGGCGTGCATTTGCTGAATTTGTTGGCGGTTCCGGCTTTGGTGTTTATATACTATTTTAAAAAATACGAAGTTACTCGCAAAGGATTTATCTACACATTCATTATTTCTGTATTGTTATTGGGGGGAATTCAAAACGTAATAATACCCGGTGTTGTAAGCCTAGCAGCCAATTACGAACTTTTCTTTATCAATACCATTGGATTGCCTTTTAATAGTGGAACAATCATTTACTTTATTCTATTGGTTTCTATTTTAGTTGTTGGCGTTAGATACTCGCATCATCCTTCCTCTAAACTATTCAATACATTACTTGCATTGGGAGGATTGTTTTTATTGTTAGCGCTGATTGCAAGCCCTTCAGGATCTGCGGTAATGCTTAGACTAGCCGTTGGCGGATTGTCTGCATGGTTATTATTTAAACTTAAAAATAATTATGCAACACTAAACACAATTATGCTGTGTGTAATTGTTTTATTAATTGGCTACTCGTCCTTTTTCATGTTGGTAATTCGTTCGAAAGCCAATACTCCAATTGATGAGAATAATCCGGAGAATGCTATTACGATGTTGTCCTACTTAAATCGTGAGCAATATGGAGACAATCCATTGTTGTTTGGACAATATTACAACGCTCCATTAGACCCTCAAGAGCCATACAAGGATGGGAATCCGGTGTATATGCGCCAAGAGGTTGATAACACGCAAAGTTTAACTGGAGTAGATGGCGGACCACAGTATAAAAAAGACAGCAAAAAAAACAAGTACGTAATTTCTGATGATAGAAAAAATTCAGTGCCAAATTACGACAAGCGTTTCTGTACCATTTTTCCACGCATGTGGAGTTCGCAATCCAATCACGAAGCGGCCTACAAAAACTGGGGGAAAGTAACAGGGCAGAAAATTACCATCATGAATAACGAAGGAAAATCGGAAACAGTTATTAAACCAACTTTCTTCGAGAATCTTACTTACTTTTTCTCCTACCAAGTTAATCACATGTATTTCCGCTATTTCTTTTGGAATTTTGTAGGAAGGCAAAATGATATCCAAGGGCACGGAAACTCTAGTGACGGCAATTGGATATCCGGAATCCCCGCTGTTGACAGCTTTTTTGGAGTAGCAGAGAAAGGACTTCCAGATTCGCTAAAAAACAACAAAGCCAAAAACAAATTTTATGCACTGCCGTTTTTGCTTGGTTTAATTGGCCTTTGGTTCCATTTTAATAAATATGCAAAAGATGCTTGGGTGGTAATGTTGTTATTTTTATTTACCGGACTTGCAATTGTTGTGTACCTAAATCAATATCCATACCAACCACGCGAGCGTGATTATGCATTCTCCGCATCGTTTTACGCCTTTGCAATTTGGATTGGACTTGGTGTTTACGGGTTGTACGAATTACTAAAAAACACCTTGAGTGATGTTCCAAGGGCAGCGCTAGTCTCAGTGTTGTGCTTGTCTGTTCCGGCCGTAATGGCTAAAGACGGATGGGACGACCACGATCGCTCCGGAAGATATACTGCAAGAGATTTTGCCATCAACTATTTAAATTCGTGTGCGCCTAATGCAATTTTATTTACCAATGGAGATAATGATACATTCCCGCTTTGGTATGTGCAGGAGGTAGAGGGTATTCGTACAGATGTGCGTGTTGTAAACTTAAGCTTACTAAATACAGATTGGTACATAGATCAAATGAAGCGCAAAGCTTACAATTCTGACCCTGTGCCATTCTCCATGACAAACGATAAGTACAGACAAGGCACTCGTGATTATGTAGCCGTATATCCGCAAAAGGCTGTAAAGGGCTACGTTAATCTAAAAGAGCTGATAGATTTTGTAAGTAGCAATGATCAAAACAAACAAATTCCTAGTGGAGATGGCAGCTACATGCCTTATTTCCCAACTAATAAAATGAGTATTCCGGTTGATACCAACAAAGTTGTAAAAAATGGATTGGTTTCTGAGAAGCTTAAAAGCAGAATTGTCCCTTCTATTGATTGGGAGGTAAACAAAAACTACATCATGAAAAATGACTTATTGGTGTTGGATTTGTTAGCCAATTTCAAGTGGGATAGACCAGTTTATTTTGCGGTAACTACAGGTCCTGAAGCGTATATCGATTTACAAGATTATTTTCAGTTAGAAGGATTGGCGTTTAGATTGGTGCCAATTAAAAACACTCCGGAAGAGCAGCAAATGGGCTCGCGCGTGGCTACAGATATTATGTATGACAACATAATGAATAAGTTTAAATGGGGTAATATTAAAAAACCCGGAACATTTTTGGACGAAAACATCATGCGAATGATTATGAATTTGCGCTTGCAAATGGGAGCTTTAGCATCTGCATTAATTGAGGAAGGGAAAAATGATATGGCCATAAAAGTGCTAAACAAATGTCGTGAAGAAATGCCTGAAGAAAATGCTCCATATGATGCAACAATGTACTCTATAACCGGTGCGTATTACCAAGCAGGAGATGTTAAACAAGCGAATGAGCTAGCAGAAAAATTGTTTAAAAACTTCAAGCAAGAGTTTAACTACTACTCTACCTTAAGCGGAGCATACGAAAGAGAAAAACGCCAAGCAGCGGATATCATGCAACGTTTGGTGTACATGGCAAAAAGCTTTAAGCAGGATGAGCTATCTAAGAAGTTTGAAAAAGAGCTTCCAATGGCTATTCAGCAGCAAATGCCTGCGGGTAATTAGATTTAGTTCCTCTCTCGAGAGTGGCTAGGGGTGTGTAAAAATGCTCGTAGTGGCATAGAGTTCACCCTGAACGCACTAAAGAATCTATTTTGGAGTTATGTATAATTTCACGAGTCGATATTTTTTGTAACGCATACCTATAAACAAAAAATCTTTGCGTAATTTACTTGTAAAACCACCTATTCTACTCAGAAAGCTTTATCCAAAGGCGCTTTGGAGAGTTGCTACAAGTGAAAAAAAAATCTATTTTACATTTGATGATGGGCCCATACCTACCATTACTCCTCGTATTCTAGATATACTTAAAGAGTATAACGCAAAGGCTACATTTTTTTGTGTGGGGGAAAATATTGTAAAGTACCCTACCCTTTTCGACAGGATTTTAACGGAAGGTCACACTGTTGGCAATCATTCCTATAATCATGTAAACAGCTGGAAAGTTAGCAATGCAGATTATCTTGCCAATATTGAAAAATGTCAAGAATTGTATCCTTTTACGATGTTTCGCCCACCTTATGGTAAAATGCGGCTTTCAGCCTACCGTGAATTGCAAAAAAAGTACAAAATTGTATTGTGGGATATTCTTACCATGGATTATTCTGCCTCTATTTCAAATGAGCAATGTTATTTGAATGCAACCAATAACTATGGAAATGGCTCTATTCTTGTGTTTCACGACAATATAAAAGCAGAAGAAAAAATTAAAACCACATTGCCAAAAGTGCTTCAATTCTATACAGAACGAGGCTTTTTGTTTGATTCACTTACATAGCACAGAACAATTTTCAAACAAGTTGGTTATCAGTTTAATAAACTTTACCAAACAATATTAAATTAATGTTAAAATCCACTACTTTTGCAACTCATAAAAACAACATGGAATTTAAAGCGGGAGAACTTTTAGGAAAGATTAATTATCCGGCTGATTTGCGCAAGTTAAAGTCAGATAAGCTACCACAAGTTTGTGATGAGTTACGCCAATACATTATTGATGTGGTGTCTCAAAAAGGTGGACACTTTGGCGCAAGCTTAGGTGTTGTTGAGCTTACAGTTGCCTTACATTATATTTACAATACGCCAATTGATCAATTGGTATGGGATGTGGGACATCAAGCATATGGACATAAAATTCTCACAGGTCGTAGAGATATTTTCCACACCAACAGAATTTACAAAGGCATTAGTGGTTTCCCTAAACGCAAAGAAAGCGAATACGATACATTTGGTGTAGGTCATTCCTCCACTTCTATTTCTGCGGCATTGGGCATGGCCGTAGCGAGTAGGTATAAAAATGATGCACAGAAAACCGTTGCAGTTATTGGCGATGGAGCCATGACAGCCGGAATGGCTTTTGAAGGATTGAATCATGCCGGTGCGGAGAATGCAGATATTTTAGTGGTTTTGAATGACAATTGCATGTCGATAGACCCAAATGTAGGGGCACTGAAGGAATATTTGACAGACATTACCACTTCTCACACCTACAATAAAGTAAAAGATGAAGTTTGGAAATTGCTAGGTAAAATCAGCAAATTTGGACCTAATGCGCAAGAGATAGCGTCAAAGGTTGAGAATGCAATAAAAACAACGCTTTTAAAACAAAGTAACTTATTCGAATCGCTTAAGTTCCGCTATTTTGGACCTGTTGATGGACATGATGTAGTTCGCCTACAACAAGTATTAAAAGATTTAAAAGATATTCCGGGTCCAAAAATTTTGCATTGCTTAACGGTAAAAGGAAAAGGATATAAATTTTCGGAAGAGGGAAACCAAACCGTGTGGCATGCTCCCGGACTATTTAATAAAGACACAGGAGAAATTATTAAAGTAAAACCAACCGAACCACAACCACCAAAATATCAGGATGTTTTTGGGCATACCATTGTTGAGTTGGCAGAAAAGAATCCTAAAATAATGGGTATAACACCTGCTATGCCTAGCGGTTGCTCGTTAAATATTATGATGAAAGCAATGCCCGACAGAGCTTTTGATGTGGGTATTGCAGAACAACATGCTGTTACATTTTCGGCAGGACTTGCAACGCAAGGAATAGTACCATTTTGCAATATTTATTCTTCTTTTATGCAACGTGCATACGATCAAGTGGTGCATGATGTAGCCATGCAAAACCTGCATGTGGTGTTTTGTTTAGACAGAGGTGGTTTTGCAGGAGCCGATGGGCCTACTCATCATGGCGCTTATGATATAGCTTATTTTAGATGTATTCCCAATATGATTGTTTCTGCTCCGATGAATGAAGAAGAGCTTAGAAACTTAATGTACACCGCTCAATTGCCCGAAACAAATGCACCATTCTCTATTCGCTACCCACGTGGAAATGGTGTGATGACAGATTGGAAAAAGCCTTTTACAAAAATTGAAATTGGCAAAGGAAGAAAAATAAAAGCAGGCGAAGATGTTGCAATACTAACCATAGGACATATTGGTAATTA
Organism: Bacteroidota bacterium; assembly: GCA_017303975.1. Taxonomy (NCBI): domain Bacteria; kingdom Pseudomonadati; phylum Bacteroidota; species Bacteroidota bacterium. Next base: position 177,537 of record JAFLBG010000001.1, on the reverse strand, counting down.
TGCTGTAGAGGCTTGCAAGCAATTAGAAAAAGAGGGTATAAATGCAGCGCATTACGATATGCGTTTTGCAAAACCAATAGACGAGCAACTTTTACACGAAGTGTTTACTAAACATACAAAAATTGTTACCGTAGAAGATGGCTGTATTATGGGCGGTATGGGCAGTGCAGTGCTTGAGTTTATGGGAGATAGTGGATATGCTGCTCAAGTAAGGCGCCTAGGAATACCCGATAAAATTATTGAACATGGCGAACAGCTGGAGCTGCACAAAGAATGCGGTTTTGATGTAGAAGGAATTGTTCACGCAGCAAAAGAATTGGTTGGACTAAGCAAGAAAGCATTGGTGGGATAATACCCCTACTTATTTTTATAACATAGCGCAAAAGCCACTACAGTATTGGCTTTTGCGCTTTTTGCCATTCTTCTCGTTTATATACTTCTGTGTATCCCTATTGTAAATGGATTTAATTCGGGACCCTTTGTGTCTTGAAATAAAGATGTTAAAGCATAGTTGGCAAATAAGGTGTTATGCTTGTATCCAATTCGGAAAGCTGCCTCCACACGGAATGGATTTATGAAATAATCATTTTTCACGACTTCCTTTTTTTCATCATTATTCTTTTCGTATTTAATTTTTGTTTTTGCTGCAAGGCGGTACCCGCCAATTACTCCGGCTGCTACATGGAAATTTTTATCAGGATTAGATGATGAATTTATTTCGAGCATTAAAGGAACTTTCACAAAAACTGTTTTCAATTTATTTTTAGTAAACACGTCCGTTGCTTCGTAATCCGCACCTAAAGTTAATGGAGGTGCGTCTAATATAACGTTTCCTTCGGGTTTCCAGTTTGATGGTCTTAATCTATAATTATTTTGCAAAGCATATGAGTTCCATTCAAATCCAACACCCCAAAACAAGTTTACATTAGGAGCATTCTTTGTTAAGCGCATTTGTCTTTCTATGACATTCCAACTAAAAGAAAACGATTTTGCATAATCTAATTCTAAATATGGATATCCTCCAGGAAGCACGAATGATGCATCTCTCATGTATCCATTTATACCAAATCCAATCCCTCTCCAATGTTTAAAATCGCCTGCATCGTACTCATACTTCTTTTCTTCTTCACCCTCAATTTCATCATCTTCTACAGTAATTTGTTTGTTGAAAAAATTAAATTTTGTACCTGGGTTTCTTACCATCTCTTTTGTTTCTTTCGATTTTACTGCACCTAGACCACTTACCTCAATTATTTTTTCGGAAGGAGTTCCTTTGTATACAACCGAACCTACACCCGATACGGACGCCTCTAGCTTATCTTTAGCCTGCACCTGTGCAGAACCAGCACCCGATATTGAAACTTTTGTTTTGTTTGATTGAAGCTCAAACGCATCAATACTGCCTACACCCGTTATCTCAGTATTTAACACAGAGGTTTCTCCTGCAAGTTTTATTACCCCAATGGAATGTATGGTTGCATTTATTTCTGAGGCCTTTATGTTTAAATCCATAGAGCCGGTTGATTTTGTAATAAGCGCAATATTGTCGGTCGTTAATGTTCCTTTACTTTTAATATTACCCGAACCGTTAATTTCTAGTTCGTTTAGCTTAGGCACTTTTATTAATATACTTGCTTTCTCAGATGTTTTAATGCCTGCATCCGTTGTTATTGTAAGTACACCTTCGTTAGAAATGGTAGTTTTTATCTTAGGTGCGTTATTTTCAGAAGCATTAATTGCAACTAAAAAACTGTCCGATTGTTCAACTACCACATCTACGTTGCCATTCAAATGTACTTTAGTAAAACTGGCTGTTTGTGCTTTTGCATGTAACAATAATCCTAGTGTTAAAAATGCTGCGGGAATTAAGTTTTTCATTTGGTATCTAGTTTAATTTTTACTTGTGCTAAAATTATATCCTATGTTTTAGCTTCCTTTATAATAGGACGATTGAGACATGGTAAAAGTTACAGTTCGTTCTAAAAATTATTCTTCTTCATTTCCTATATTTTTAGACATCGCAAACCCTGGTGTTTGTATCGAATATGCCACCAACTCATTGTATTCATTATAGCTAGGGGTATATATAATTTTTTTGTTAGTCAGCCTTGCAACTGTTTTAGCTAGTAGTTGAGTAAACCCATTTTTCTGTTTTTCTGTTTTAGAATCTTTTTTAGTCAATACTTGTTTTATCCATGTTGATTTTTTTTCAACGGCCACCTTTTCGTATATGTAATAGGTTTGGGGCGCAACAGGTAAAGCATTTTCGGTGTTTGCCGAAAAAGTAGCACTTCCAACATCATTGGTATCTATACTAGTTGCTGCATAGATAGTTGTGGTTAACGTATCAGGAGTTATTTGTTCTTTCGCAATAGGTACTTGTGGTTCAGGAGTAGCCGAAACACGATTTTTCCTTTTTCTTTTTTTAGTAGCATTGGATGCGAATTTATGTTCTCGGGATGACTCACTTTTAGGTTTCGCTGTAATGCCATTAGTCGTGTTAGTACTGTGCGATATGACTGGGGCAGTCTTTTTCACAAGTGCATCTAACGTATTAATATTCGACAAAGAAATGGAAGTGGCTTCGTCTTTCGCTTGATTTAAAAATACAATTCCAATACCCAGCAAAACGAGAATAGATGCAGCAATTGAAATGTAATAGAACAGCCCATTTTTCTTTCTGCTGCCAATATTTTTCAATAGTTCCTTATCCTCAAATAGGACGGGATGTGCAACCAGACGACTTTTAGCGTACAACTCTTTTTCTTGTTCATATTTTTTATTGGTAGCTATAAATTGAGCAAGTTTTTTACTTTCGTACTCCCCCAATTCATTGTCTAGTTCAAGAACAATATAGTGCGCATAATTGTCTGCTGTAATTACTGTTTCTGTTTTTTTTAATGCTTGCTTCTCTTCAAAAACAATAGTTGTATCTGTATTCAATTTTGCTTTTTCAAATAATGCAACTTCTCCTTTTAAGTGCGGATTTTTGTCAAGAAAGGCATCTAGGGCTGCTATTTCAGCATTAGACAAATCATTGTCTATTTTTCGGACAAAAAAAGTGGCGTAATTATCTAGTGAAATAGTAGTTTTTTTTAGCGATTCTTTTTCTGAAAAAGGCAGTGTGATTTCTTCCAAATCAAGAATAGTTGTTGTGGTATCCCACAATTCCGGATTATCAACCATAAATTGCTCAAAAGCTTCTTGTAAAGCCTCGTCCATAGAGCCATTGGTGTATTGCTCTAGGTAAAATGAGTAATTATGTTTGTTTATCTCCACGTTATAATACGTTTTCTATACTGCCAATATAATTTTTCAAAAAAGTTCGTGCTCTAAAAATATATACCTTTACTTGCGCTTCTGTTAATGAGGTTATCTCTCCAATCTCTTGGTAGTTGTACCCTTCATAATCACGCAGCATTAGTACAGATTTTTGAATATCCGGAAGTTTATTTAACGCATCCTCTAGTATGTGTTTTAAATCGGAATATTGTTTTGTGTGGGTAAGACTTTGTAATGGCGCTTCTTCCCAATCTCCTTGTTTTTTCTCTCTTCTTACTTGATCAATAAATGTGTGGTATGCGGTTGTAAACAAATACGATTTTGCCTTTGAAAAATCTACATCCAACACCTTGTTCCAAAGCTTCTCAAAAGTGTCTTGCACAATATCCTTGGCTTTATCGGTATCCTTGGCGTTTTTAAGGATAAACCGGTAAATGCCGTCCGAGAAATTATCTACACATGTATTGTACTCCTCAATAGTCATTAAATAGAATTCCGTTTTGTATGTGACGAACCAATAGTAATAAAAGTTACAACAGATGTAAAATAATTTTATTGTTCTATATACATACTAAAAAAGGGCTTTAGAGCCCTTTTTTAGTCAACTAAATCTATGCCTACGCCAATTATTCCCAGTCTGTAAAATCATCACAGTTAATCGTTTCGGAACTTGATTCATTAAACAACTCTGAACTATCAGTGGTATTAACACCAACCACATTTGTTGATGAGTTGATCGTACCGTCACAGCTACCTGTTCCAAAATCGAGTGTATAGGCTGTTGTTACACTTGCACTATAGGTTTTAGGTCCCACTTTCACACTTTGTGCCTCGGTATTAGATAATTTTAATTGTCCAGCAGTAAAAACACACGTTGACAGACAACTAAATTGTGTGGATAGCGTTTGCAATGTCTGAATAGCATATGTTCCAACTTTTGTATCAACATTTCCTGAAATATTTAAACTTACTACATTATCGTTATAGTCACCCTTATTTCCAAAAGTAAGTTTAACAGATCCTGTATAACTCCAGTTTAACGTATCGTTTCCAGATGTTCCGGGAAAAACAACGCCTGCATTATTTACAATCGCAGTGATACTCAATACCGATGCTGAAATGCTGTCTTTCACAAATATTCTAGTGCCCATAAGCATGGTGTCGTTTACGTGGTAATTGGTAAGGGTTACCACCATACTGTCCTTTGGACCATTAGATGTCGGTGTTACCCAACTGTCGTTGAATCGAGCTTCGATTTTGCCTGTTCGGTATTTTCCGTCATCACACAAACAATTAGTAGTACCAAAATCAATTGTAAGTTTCTTGGGCCAAACAGTAGGCAAACTAGGGGTGATGGACACATTTGCACAGGCAGGTGTAGGCGTTGTGCCATTTGTTTTTCCTAGTCCGGCATTGTTATCAGATTCGTATTGTACCATGGTAAACACCATTAAATCTTCGTATATACCTGTAGTGGTATTCCCTGCAGCTTGTTTCGCCTCATTTTTATCTGTTGAGGCATCGTAGTTGTATGTGCAAGATTCGTCATCAACAGTAGCGTCTGCATTGTAGTTAGTCGCATCGGCATCTGTACATCCTTGTACATCTTTCTTTTTTTCACAAGAATTAACAATTGGGAGTGCACCCACAAGTAAAAAAAGTAGTATTTTTCGCATTTAATTATTTTTTGGTTATACCACCAAGATATAATTATTTTGGAATATTTTTAATTGATAATCGTATTAAAATACTGTGAAAAAAAACGTATTAATCGCCATAATAGTAGCATTTACATTGTCGCAAATGACAAGTTTGCTTTCTATATTGCTTGATACGGAGCAGTATTGTTTTTCGTCAATAATAGAAACAGAAGAGGCCGAGGAGTCGGAAAGCGAAAAAAAGGAAGAAAGTAAACAAGGCGAGCAAGACGATTTTTATTTTTCCAATCAATTTATTGTTTATAGTCCATTACTAGAAGCAGACATCGATTTCAATAAATATCAAATTCCAAACTTTCACTTACCCATACCGGAAACTCCCCCTCCAAATAACATTTAATTAGTTTTTCTGCGTGTTTATGGTGTCGTTATTCTTCGACACCTCTTTAATTCATCTTTCAAGTAATTGCTTCATTAAACTAAGTACATGTTATGCCAAAAATTTATCAAGATATATTCGTAAATAACAAAAAGTGGGTAGAAGAGAAAACGACATCAGACCCTGATTATTTTAACAAACTAGCTAAAGGACAAAAACCTCCCATTTTGTGGATTGGATGTTCCGACAGCAGAGTGCCTGCGAACGAAATTACTGGAACTCAGCCAGGAGAAATATTTGTACACAGAAATATTGCCAACATGGTAGTACACACGGACATGAACATGCTTAGTGTACTTGATTACGCAGTAAATGTTTTAGAGGTAAGCCACGTAATTGTATGCGGACATTATGGTTGTGGCGGTATTAATGCAGCGCTTGATAATAAACAAGTAGGTATAATTGACAACTGGCTTCGACACATAAAAGATGTGTATCGTTTGCATAAAAAAGAAATTGACAGTATTGCCGATTTAGAACAAAAAAGAAGAAGGTTGGTAGAACTGAATGTGCAAGAGCAAGTGCTTGATTTGATAAAAACATCTATAATTCAAAACACATGGGCTACCGGAAGGTTTCTTCAGGTACATGGTTTAGTATATGATGTAGCTAATGGTTTATTGAAAGACTTAAATGTTACCGTTGGAGACAACAAAGAAATAGATGGGGTTTATAAATTTGATTTTGAACAAATAATTTAATCTCCTAACAAATTGGTTTACCAAACTGGCAAAACCAACTATTGTTATACAATTCAAATTTATCTTAACTGCTAATGAAAAAATATTTCGAAAATATTAAGTACGATTTCCCTGCGGGGCTTGTTGTTTATCTTGTTGCACTGCCCTTGTGTTTAGGCGTAGCTTCTGCATCAACTGGTCGCCCCGATTTACTTTTCTCCGGAATAATTGCCGGAATGGTAGGGGGTATAGTCGTGGGTATTTTAAGCGGCTCTGCATTAGGTGTGTCGGGGCCTGCTGCGGGCTTAGTTGTTATTGTATTGAATGCACTTACCACACTAGGCAGCTACGAAGCATTTTTATTAGCGGTTGTAATTGCAGGAATTATTCAATTAATTGCAGGATTCCTTCGTGCCGGAATTATAGGGCACTATTTCCCTTCGTCAGTAATTAAGGGTATGTTGGCGGCAATCGGTATTACATTAATCTTAAAAGAAATTCCGCACGCATTAGGTTTCGACAAAGATTTTATGGGGGACGAATCTTTTGACCAAATTGATGGACATAACACTTTTTCTGATATTTATTATGCAGTTGTATATAATAGCTTTGGCGCAATAATTATTTCCATAGTATCTATTGGATTGATCCTTTTGTTTGATAGGCCCTTTATGAAAAAAGTGCAACTGTTTAAATTTTTGCCCGGCTCCTTATTTGTAGTATTAGTAGGTATTTTAATTAATCAAGCGTATGCAATTATTTCCCCTGAATTATTTTTGAATGGGGAGCATTTAGTGCAATTACCCGTTGCTTCTACTTTTCAGCAATTTATAAGTTTTTTCACAACTCCCGACTTTTCACAGTTTTCTAACATAAATGTGTACAAAGTCGCATTCACATTAGCCATTGTAGCAAGCTTGGAAACTCTTTTATCTGTAGAAGCTACCGATAAGTTAGATCCATATAAAAGAAACACACCTACCAATAAAGAACTAAAAGCGCAAGGGATTGGAAATATTGTTTCGGGATTGATAGGTGGTTTACCAATAACACAAGTAATTGTTAGAAGCTCTGCTAATATTAGCTCTGGCGGAAGAACAAAATTAGCAACTATTATACACGGGGCTATTCTGCTGGTCTCCGCTATTTTAATTCCACGGTATTTGAATTATATTCCAATTGCATCCCTAGCAGCAATATTATTGTTAGTAGGTTACAAGTTAGCAAAAGTGTCTCTTTTTAAGGGGATGTACAAATTGGGTGCAGATCAGTTTATCCCTTTTGTGGTAACGGTTATAGCCATCTTATCTACTGATTTATTAAAAGGAATTGCGATAGGAATGTGCGTGGCCATTTACTTCATTTTGCGCAAAAACTATAAATATTCTTACTCTTATAAAAAAGAAACGCACAATAAAGATGAGGTAATCAGATTGGTACTTTCCGAAGAGGTTTCGTTTCTAAACAAAGGAAGCATTTTACAAACATTAGATCATATTCCACCGAAAAGCAAAGTAATTATTGATGGCTCGAAATCGAATAACATTGATTATGATGTAATAGAAATTATTTATGATTACAAAAAACATACCGCCCCTCTTAGAAATATACAGGTTGAATTAATTGCAATCCCCGAAACCGAAAAGATAGAGGCACACTAACCATTCTATACTATTTCCCATTTTTTTGTAGTTTTGTAACTTAATTTACATTTTACATGGGACGTATATTCGAAAAACGTAAACACAAAATGTTTGCTCGCTATGCCAAGATGGCTAAAGCATTTACACGTATAGGCAAGGAAATTGCTATTGCCGTTAAGCAAAGTGGCCCAAACCCGGATCACAATCCACGTTTGCGCATGTGCATTCAAAATGCTAAAAGTGTAAACATGCCTAAAGAGCGAGTAGATTCTGCTATAAAAAGAGCCGTATCAAAAGACGAAAAAGATTATGAAGAAATTACCTATGAAGGATATGGTCCTCATGGAATAGGCATTGTTATTGAGTGTGCAACAGATAATCCAACGCGTACAGTGGCAAATATTCGACTGTGCTTTAATAGAGGTGGTGGTGCGTTGGGGAAAACGGGCTCTTTAGATTTTATGTTTGAACGCAAAGGTATTTTTAAAATAGATCCTGCCGGAAAAAATAGTGATGATTTAGAGCTTGAATTAATTGATTTTGGCGCAGAAGAAGTATATGAAGACGAAGCAAACATAATTATTCAAACTTCGTTTTCTGATTTTGGCGCAATGCAAAAAGGCCTGGAGCAATTAGGACTGACAGTTATTAGTGCCGAATTAACACGAATTCCAAATACACAAACAGAGCTTACACCCGAACAAGAACAAGAGGTGCAAGAGCTTATTGATAAGATAGAAGACGATGATGATGTACAGGCAGTTTACAGCAATATGAAGTAAGCACCGCAACGTAACTTAGAAAAAAAAGCGTGGGCAAAAGATTCACTTTCGCCCACGCTTTTTTTATACGACTTATTTTTTATGAGTATGTTTTTTCTTAATTGGTCTCTGCTTTATAAAACCGAATAGCTAATAATACTTCGTGCGTTCCGGTATTGTAGCGTTTTAAATTAGATGTAGTAATATCGTATGAATATCCAATTGTAAGGTTTTCTTTAAAATTATAACCAACCATTACATTTACCGCATCTTTGGTTCTATAGGTAGTTCCTAGCCAAACTGTTTTTTTGTACGAAACACGTGCTCCAATATCTGCTTGCACAGGCACTGGGGCTACTTGTTTTACAGCCAACATAGGTTCTACTAAAAAATCATCGCTTGCATTCCACTTATAACCTGCAATAGCATAGAAATGTGTAACTATTCTGCCTGCTGTTGTATAGTCAAAAAACTTAAGTCGAGCCGGATAAATTTGTGGTGCTGCTACTCCAACATAAAATTTTTCGCTATGTAAATACGCCCCAAAACCAAAATCAGGAATCAAATCATTTACATACCCATTCGCCAAAGCCACATCATTAGCGTTTTGTAAATTTAATTTTGAGCCATCAATAGCAAATTGCAGCAACCCGGCTGTTACACCAAGCCCTAACTTCAAGCCTTCTTTTATTTTTAGATGGTACGCATACGATGCGTTAAACCCTGTTCTGCGTGTAGGACCTGTAATATCAGTAAACACAGAACCTCCCACCCCAAAATTTTTGGATTTAATTGGTCCGTGTAAACTTAACACATAAGTTCTAGGTGCATCGGTAATTCCCACCCATTGGTTTCTAACTACAGATTTTGCTTCGAAAAAATTATTCTTTCCGGTAACTCCGGGGTTTAACACAAAATCATTAATCACAAACTGACTAAAGTGTGGTAGCTGCTGTGCTTGCACAACAAAGGCAAAAGCAACAAAAAGTACTATCAGTTTAACTCGTATCATATTCTTATAAGTTGGATTTTTAAACATTTTAATTACTCACTTTTTTTATCTCATGATTACAATTGGTCCCGAATATGGATCTGGGAATTCAGAATCATTTAAATTAATTACATAATAATACGTACCCACTGGCAACTGTTCGCCCTTGTACGTTCCATCCCACGGATTGCTATAACCAACTGAACTGAATAGTAATTCTCCCCAACGATTATAAACCTCAACCAAACAATTCGGGAATTTTTGAATATTATCTATCATCCAGTAATCGTTTACGCCATCGCCATTAGGAGACAATCCGTTGTAGAATGATATTTCCGGAAGCACTGTAACAACAACATTGTCAGAATTACTACAACCTAATGAGGTAGTAACTATTACGGTATAAGAAGTTGTTACGCTAGGTGTTGCAACAGGATTGGCATCCGTAGGGTTTGATAGTCCAACAACAGGAATCCAATTGTATGTTGAACCAACAGGACCGGTAGGGTTTCCGCCCACTGTAGTAGTTCCATTTAAGTACACCGAAACATCTTGACCAGCATCTACCACCGGCAACGCCACAGAAGATACCATCACGGTGTCCTTGTCTGTACAAACACCATTTACAATAGTAAGGATATAATTAGTAGTGCCTACAGTAGGTGTAACTGTAACCGAAGCAGCAACCCCAACTGTAGTGGATGTTGCAAGATCTGTCCATTGATATGTAATAGCATTTGTACTTGCAGTTCCATTAAGTGCTAACAATGCCCCCTCACAGAAACTAGTATCGTTCCCTGCAATTGCATTTAATATTAGTTGGTAAGAGAATGAGGCAGTATCACTTTGGGTACATCCTTTGGCATCTGTTACAAGTACAGTATAAGTTCCAGCCGCAAGATTGGTTATATCTTCTGTTGTAGCAGAAACCGATCCAGACCATTGATACGTATAAGTCGTTGTTCCTCCAGAAACTGTTATATCAATTGTTCCATCAGTTACATTAGAGCAAACTGCCGGAGTAACCGTTTTTGTAAGCACAAGGGCAGATGGTTCAGTTAATTGATTTTGGAGAGTATTGGAGCAGCCATTTTTATCTGAAATAACTAACGTATATGTTGCAGCGCACAACCCCGTAGATGCTGATGTTGTATTGCCATTACTCCAACTATAATTGTATGGAGAAACTCCGCCAATAGCAATTATATTCACATTTCCATCGCAATCTCCAAAACAAGTTGGATTGGTTGTTATAGGCAGGTTTGCTGCCACAGGTAATGGAAAATCAATAGAGAAAGACGTTACCGCAATACAACCAATATTATCGGTTACCTGCATAGAATAATTTCCATCGCACAATCCGGTTGTATTAGCATTGGTATCACCATTATTCCAACTGTAGGTAAATGGTGTATTTGTTCCTGTAACTATGGAGGTTGCAGTTCCATCGCACACACCAAAACAGCTAACGCTTGTTGTAATAACAGCAACCGAAATACCCGGGTTGTTTAATGCTACTTGGTAGGCGGTTGGACACCCTGTAACATCCGAAACAGTAACACTATAATTTCCGGCACATAGATTAGAAACAGCGGCTGTAACATCGCCCGTATTCCAACTAAATGTGTATGGGCTTGTACCTCCGGTTGGGTTTAGTGTAATAACACCGTCACACACACCGCAAGTTGGAGCCACCACGGTAGGATTTATTGTAAATGTAGGTGGTTCCGCAATTGATAACGAGGTTGTTCTGATACAACTATTTGCATCTGATACTTGTATGTAATAGTCATCAGCACATAAACCAGTTACACTGTTTGTTGTATTACCTAGCACTAACCATAAGTATGTGTAAGGAGCTGTACCACCAACCGGTGTTACGGTAGCAGTACCGGTACATTGTCCAAAGCAACTTACGCTAGTTGTTGTAATAGTTTCTCCGGTTGGTCCTCCGGTATTGCTAACGGGATATGTTATAGATTTAGTACAGTTGTTTCCATCGGTAACTAGCAAATTATAAGCACCTGCACATACATTACTTACGGTAGTAATGGTATCTCCTGTATTCCACTGATATGAAATTGGAAGAGTACCTCCGGTTGGAGCTAACGTTATTAAACCGTTGCACTGACCACAAGTTGGGCTTGTAATAGTTGCGTTTTCTATAAACTGAGCAGGCTCATCTATTGTAAATACATTTATGGTCGCACATCCCAAGTTATCCGAAACTTTAATACTGTAATTTCCTCCACATACATTTGTAATAAGCGTATCTGTTGTGTTGGAATTGCTCCAAGAATATGTATAAGGCCCCATTACTCCGCTAACTATTGCTGTAGCAGACCCAGTACAAGCACCATAACAATTTACACTGGTAGTTGTTAATGTTAACGAAGGTCCATTAGGGTTAGATACAGGTATGCTAGAGGTTTGAGAACAATTGTTGGCATCTCTAACCGTAACGGTATAGACACCAATACACAAAAGAGAAACATTATTGTTGGTTGACCCATCATCCCATAAATACGTGTATGGAGAAGTACCACCATTTGGTGTAACCGATATTCCTCCATCACACAATCCACACGTTGCATCTGTTACAACAGACGTTGTAGCAAGCACACTAGGTTCTAGTATTTGTAGAGTGGCTGTTCTTACGCAACTCTGTCCATCTGTAATTTGTACAGAATAATCTCCAACGCACAATCCACTTATTGTTTGTCCTGTTTGCCCTCCGCCCCAATCGTAGGTGTATGGTGCTGTTCCACCTATAGGTGTTATACTTGCAACTCCATTACACAATCCAAAGCAAGTTACAGATGTTGTTGTAATGGTTTCTCCTGTAGGACCATTGCTACTATTAATTACAATTACACCACTCTGTGTACAACTATTTGCGTCTTGAACTGTATAACTTATAGACCCTGCACAAACTCCAGTTATTGATTGACCTGTTTGACCATTACTCCAATTAAATGTATACGGAGAAGATCCGCCCAATGGACTTAAAGTAACAACTCCATCACACAAACCACAACCCGGATTTGTTACCGTATTGGTGACAGTTAATACAGCCGGTGGAGTTAGTGTAGTAACAACATCTGTTGAACATCCATTAAAATCGGTTATTGTTACAGTATAGTTTCCGGCACATAGCGCAGAAATAGAAGAAGTGGTTTCTGTTGTATTCCACAAATAAGAATAAGGAGAAATACCACCGGTTCCTGACATAACAATAGCTCCATCACAATTTCCAAAACAAGTAGGGGTTGTATTTGAGGCATTACCCGAAACAACAGCCGGAGCAGAAACCGTGAACAACTGTATGGATACACAGCCCGCATTATCTGATAATTGTATATTGTAATTACCTGCACAAAGACCTGTAATTGATGTATCTGTAGAAGCATTACTCCACAAGTAGGTATAAGGAGGTGTAGCTCCGGATGCTGCCGAAATAGCCGTTCCATCACAAAATCCAAAACAGGTTACAGAGGTAGTGGTTAAACCAATAGCCGGACCATTAGGATTAGAAACAGGAACATTAAGTGTTTGAGAACAATTGTTTGCATCTGTAACAACAACAGTATAAATACCTACACAAAGCGCAGATACAGAGCTGGCGGTAGAAGCGGTATTCCATGCAAATGTATAAGGTGTAGTTCCACCAGTAGGACTAACAGCAATTACACCATCGCACAAGCCGCAAGTAGCATCGGTTACAACAGGTGTAGCTGCTAATTGAGTCGGCTCATCAATAGAAACCGTTGTGGTTCTAACACAACCTAACGAATCCGTTACTTGAACTGAATGCACTCCGCCACACAAGCCATTTGCAACACTGCTTGTTTCTCCGGTTGACCAACTATAAGTATATGGTGAAATTCCACCTATAGGTGTTATGGAAGCTGTTCCATCACAAGCTCCAAAACAAGTTACACTTGTGGTAACAAAAGTTTCTCCTGTTGGACCACCATTATTGTTTAATACAAAAGATCCAGAAGTGTTGCAACTAAAAGAATCGTAAACGGTATAGGTAATCATTCCTGCACATAGTCCAGTAACTAATGAATCTGTTCCGCCAACTCCCCACACATATGTATATGGTGCTGTTCCTCCGCTTGGAACTAAAGAAGCTTGCCCATCACATTGATTACAAGTTGGGGCCACAGAATTGGTAGCTGCAGAAAGTGAAGTTGGTTCTGCTATTTGAACAGTAGTTGTTCCAAAACAACCCAAAGTGTCTGTTGCTGTTATGGTATAAGTACCGGAACATAATCCGGTAAGACTGGTACTTGTAAATCCACCCGGCTGCCACAAATAGCTATATGCACCACTTCCTCCACTCGCAGAAAAATTAGCGGTACCTGTACAACTGCCATTGCATGATGAATTGGTAACGGTATGACTAATCGCAATTGTAATATTTTGATTTACGGTAAGTGTATTTGAATATTCACACGCATTGTCGTCTGTAAGCGTTATGGTATAAGAACCTCCGCATAGAGCGGTAATCTGAGCTGTTGTCTCAGCATTGCTCCATAAATAGGTATAAGCACCGGTTCCACCTGAAGGAGCAAGAGAAATGTCTCCATCGCATATTCCACCACAAGTTGCATTAGTAATTGTTGCCCCAAAATCAATTTGATCCGGTTCATCTACCTCATCAGTTACAAAACGAATACAATTGCTTGCATCTTTTACTTCTAAAATGTAAGTTCCCATGCACAATCCGGTAGCCAAAGCGTTTGTCTGACCATCTGTCCAACTATAGGTATAAGGCGTAGTTCCTCCAACAGGGCTTACACTAATTGACCCATCGCAATTTCCAAAGCAAAGCGCATCAACCACTGTAACTGTTTCGCCAGTAGGACCGCCATTGTTGTTGAGTGTGATAGTAAATGTTTCTTGACAAGAAATTATATCTGTTACCGTTAATGTATAAATACCTGCTGCCAAACCTGTTGCTGCGGCTGAAGTTTGCCCACTTGGCGACCATTGGTATATATAAGGACCTACCCCTGTTACTGGAGTTACTGTTATTGACCCATTTGACGAACCACAATTAGGTGGAGATTGGGCTGTTAAAATCGTTATTTGTTGTGGGTCGGTTACTGTAGTCGTTTTCACATCAGAACAGCCATTTCTATCAGTTACTGTTACAGTATAAGTTCCTGAACATTGATTTAATACTGCAGGAGTAAGTTGTCCTCCCGGTTGCCAATTGTAGGTATAAGGAGTTGTTCCACCAACAGGACTAGCAAAAACAACAGCATCACAACTGCCAAAACATGCAGGCGCTACATTGAGTGCATTAGCTAATAATGGTGTAGGCTGATCAATTGTAAATATTTGGGCAACAGAACACATATTCGTATCTGTAAGTGATATCGTATAAGATCCGGCACACAATCCTGTAATACTTGATATTGAAGCACCTGTTGACCAAGCATAGGTATACGGTGCTGTTCCTCCTGTGGCTAACGAATTAGCTACCCCACTGCAAATACTATTGCAACTCACACTGGTAGTCGTTAATCCTATTGCAAGTGCATTTGGCTCGGTAATAGAAACTGTTTTTGTAGATGCGCAACTATTGGCATCGGTTACATTTATTATATATGTTCCTGGGCATAATGCAGAAAGTGCGTCAATTGTTTCTCCACCCGGAGACCAAGCATATGTATAGGCTCCAGTACCACCATTAACAGCAACACTTGCAGTTCCATCGCAATAAGCATTACAAGTTATATTGGTTGATGTAAGTGTGGTTGTTAATAATGGTGGCTCAACAATAACAACAGTATTTGTAATACTACAATTATTATCATCTGTTATAACCAAGGAATAGGTATTTGCACACAAGTTAGTAATCGAACTTATTACAGCACCTGTACTCCACGCATATGTATAAGGTGTAATCCCTCCAGCTGGATTAGCTGTAGCACCACCATTACACTGACCAAAACAAACAATGTCATTATAGGTAAGAGTTGATGTAAGTACGGTAGGCTCTGTAATTGTAAACACCTCCGTGTCACTGCAATTGTTGGCATCTGTAACTACAACCGTGTAAGAGTTTGCACATAAAGTTGTAATGTTTCCTGTTGTATATCCACCCGAAGACCAAACATATGTGTAAGGAGCTGTTCCGCCAGTAGCAGTTACGTTTGCAGTACCGTTGCAAAGAGCATTACAGGTAACATCCGAATATACTGCATCAGAAACAAGTTGTGCGGGCTCTGTAATCGTAATATTTGTAAACACGATACAACCAATATTATCATCTACTCTTGAGGTATAGGTGCCCTGAGGAAGATTGCTTACAAAATCTGTGGTATTCCCAATAACTAACCAGGAATAAGTATATGGGAAAGCCCCTCCGGCCGGAGTAACCCCAACAACACCATCCGACAACCCATTACAGCTTATATTGCTAGAAAATGTAGTTATAGTTGGACCGGTTATGTTTGCAACATTTACCAATTCGGACGTAGAACAACCTGAACCATCCGTAATTGTAAGAGAGTATGTTCCTGCCGCAACATTACTCAAATTCTGTGTAGTAGCAGCATTGCTCCATACATATGTATAAGGCAATGTTCCACCCGAAGGAGTGGTAGCTACATTACCATCACTTAATGAACAATTTGGAGGCGTTGTAACAGTATAATTAGAGACAATTTGGGTAGGTTCGGTTATAATGAAAGTTTGTTGAATAGTACATCCGTTAACATCACGTACATCAATAGTATAAGTTCCAGCGGAAAGGCCAGTTAAACTTGATGTAGTTTCTCCACCGGGCAACCACGCATAGGTATAAGGGGTTGTTCCGCCAGTTACAGCTACAGCCGCATCTCCATCATCTGCACCAAAACAAGAAATATCAGAACTGGTTGCAGATGAGAATGCAAGAATAGCAGGCTCTGTAAGGGTTACAGTTGCGGTATTAAAACAAAGTTGAGAGTCATTAACTTCTATTGTATATGTGCCAGCACATAAATTAGAAATTGTTGCAGCGGTTTCGTTGGTACTCCAAGAGTAGGTGTATGGTGCATTCCCGCCCGAAGGAGTGGCTGTAGCAATTCCATCACAAGCTCCGAAACACGAAATATTAGGAGCAGAAACATTTATTGCAATATTAACTGTTTGAACAATGTCTACGGTAGCTGTAGCAACACACAAATTAAAATCTGTTGCCGTAAATGTGTAGCTGCCAATACACAAGCCTGTCGCGACAAGAGTAGTTTGTCCATCTGACCACAAATAATTATATGGAGCTGTGCCGCCACTAGCAAAACCGGTTGCGGTACCGTTACACAACGCACAAGTTGGTGTACTTCCTGTTATTTGAGCCGACAATACCGTAGGCTGTGAAACTGAAAAAGTTTGAACTGCTGGACAATTATTATCATCTAAAACAGATAAAGTATAACTGCCGGCACAAAGATCACTTACGGAGGCAGTTACATCTCCTGTGGACCAAGCATAGGAATAAGGGGTAGTTCCACCTAAAGCATTCGCAGTAGCTGTTCCATCACAATCTCCAGAGCAAGTAACATTTGTAATTGATGGATTTATGCTTAACACATTGGGTTGTGAAACAGTAACCGTTTCTGTATAAGGACACAAATTACCATCTGTAATAGAAAGTGTATAGGTTCCCGCAGTCAATCCCGTTAAATCCTGCGTTGTTTGTCCCCCGGGCGACCAAGAATAATTGTAAGGTGTTGTACCTCCACTTATTTCGGCATCAATCTCTCCATTGGCTTGGCTAAAACAAAGCACATCGGTAGATGTAAGTGTAGAGCTAATTGCAACAGGCTGCGCAATACTTACGGTTTCTGTTTTTGAGCAAAGACCTGCGTCAGTAACAACAACAGTATACGTACCTGCACACAAACCGGTAACACTATTTCCAGTTGCAGCATTGCTCCAAGCATAGGTATAAGGGGCTGTTCCACCCAAAACGGTAACAGCAGCAGTACCGTTACATCCTGCATTACAAGATGCGGTATTTGTCGCAATACTTAAATTTAACGTGTTGGGTTCAATTACATTAACAGTTCTTGTGATTGAACAGCTACTAGCATCTGTTACAACAACGGTATAGTTTGCCGCACAAACATTATTAATACCTGAAGTAACAGCACTGTTAGACCAAGCATACGTATAAGGGGTTGTTCCTCCTGAAGGCGCAATAGAAGCGGAACCATCGCAAGCCCCACTACAACTGGTACTCACAGAGCTTGGATTACCTGATAATGCAGTAGGTTCAGAAATAGAAAGCGTAGATGTTACAGAGCAGCTGTTTCCATCTGTTACAGTAATTGTATAGTTTGACGCACACAAACTACCAATTGCTGCTGAAGTTGCAGCATTAGACCAAGCGTAGGTATATGGCAATGTCCCCCCGCTACCTGTTGCAGAAGCCGAACCGGTACAAACCGCATTACAAGCCACATTAGCCGATGTTGTAGTAACACCAAGCACATTAGGCTGTGTTACTGTAATAGTTCCGGTGGTTGTACAAAGATTAAAATCGGTAACTACTACCGTATAGGTATTTGCACAAAGTGCTGTAGCAGACGCATCTGTTTGTGTATTAGACCAAACATAGGAATAAGGAGATGTTCCTCCCGAGGCTCCGGCAGCAGCTGCGCCATTACAAAGATTAAAACATGTAACAGGAGTTTGAGTAGGAGAAACAGTAAGAGTAAGGGGTTGAGTAATTGTTACGGTAGCTGTTTTCGTACAACTACCACCATCGGTAACAGTAACGGTATATGCCGCAGCACAAAGACCGGAAACAGAAGCTACAGCCCCGCTATTAGACCACGCATACGTGTATGGCAATGTACCACCCACCCCGTTTGCATTTGCAACACCATCACACAAACCTCCACACGATACGTTGGTAGAACTAGTTCCTACAGATAATACAGAAGGCTCGGAAACAGTTCCAGAGTAAGAAGCTGTACAACCTTTACTGTCGCGCACAACAACACTGTATGTATTTGCACATAAGGCGGTAAGCCCATTAACAGTAGTGCTGGTTAAGCCCGTTGACCAAGAATAGGTATAAGGAGTTGTTCCGCCTGTTGGTGCTACACCAACACTACCCGTACAAACACCATTACACGATATGTTTTTTGTATTTCCATTAGCAACTAATGTGTTGGGCTGAGTTATGGTGGTTGTAAATGTTGAGGTACATGTATTGGCATCTGTAACTAATAGGGTGTACGTTGCGGCACACAAACCTGTAGCGGTAGATCCGGTTTGCCCTCCAGGCGACCAAACAAAGGTATATCCAGGAGTACCACCACCTAAAACAGGAGTAGAAGACCCATTACACAGACCATTACATGTTACATGGGTATTACTAAAGAATGGCACAACAATAGCAGATGGCTCGGAAATAGAACCAACTCCAATTCCTGTTTCGCTGCTTACTAAATCTGTGACAGTAACAATATAAGTACCCGCACACAAGCCCGTAGCGGTTGCGGCTACTTGACCTGTTCCTTGCCAAGTGTATGCATAACTTCCAGAACCTCCAGAAACAATCGCAGTTGCTGTTCCGTTACAAGAACTTTTACACGTAGCATTTGTTACAGTAACTGTAACCACAGGAGCAAGAGGGTTCAAGCCTCCTCCTTCAAAAATAGTTTTTGCTCCAAAAACAAACCCTTTAGATGTAAAGGACTTTAGTTTTGCTTTGTTTAAACTAATTGTTCCTGAAAAATCATTCGTAACGGTAGATGCGTAGCTCTGAAATGCGCCCAAAACACTTAACTTAACAGAAGAGCCTCCTTTTAATGTAAGTCCGGAAGCTTCTTCCTTTATTGTAATGTCATTACAAACCGCATCTGTATTGATCGTTACTACAAAATCGCCTTGTGTTGTGGTTGATTTTTTATCAAAAATAACGTTATCCGAATTTGTCGGAAACATTGCTGCAGAAACACCTCCGCTTGACAACGACCAATGTTTGGTATCATTCCAATTGCCTGAACCGCCAATCCAAAACAAATTCTCGGAAATACCTTTGTTTACTATACTTACCAAAACAAAAATGGTTAGTAAAACTCTTCTCATCAAGTACATATTAATTTTATAAATTATTTACAGAAATTATCTTTTAAATGATATTAACAATCTCTCAAAGTAAGCGAAAAAAATCGTATTACAAAGTTTTAAAGGAGGGTTTTATTAAGACTTGAACGTTAATTACTATTGGCAGGTTACGATTTTAAGGTATTACTTTTTAAGGCTCTGCGACTATATATCTTGAATGTAAGCAACCTTCACTTTCCTGTATTTTTCTTCTTGCAACAACGCTTTAAATTTCAGTAAGGTTTCGTACGGTCCTTTATCCACGGCTAGGTTTATTAACCAATCTGGCAAATTGCCGCCAGGATTGCTTTGTAGAGTATAAGTAACATTAACAAACCCATTAGAAAGTGGCGTAAATTTCCATTCTGTTTTCATCTCTTTTATCCGTACAAACTCTTTTTTCTCCGTCAGAACAGTAGGACTGGCTACAGAATTAGAAGTAACAATTTTTGTTTTTTTATCCTGAGAAAGCTTATTGTGAGCCACATAATCCCTATTAGTTAAAGGCCAAGGAAAATCGGAAACCACATAGTAATATGTCTCTCTAGGGCTTATTTCTTTTATTTCGTGTGCACTAACTGTTCTATATACCCATTCCGGATAGGCTTTTACATCTTGCAACAAATGTACAACCGATGAAAGAGATGCGTTTACGGTAGTTGTTAGTTTAAGTTCATGTATGGATGATTCGGGGGATTTTCGGTAATACACTGTTATATTATCCTTTTCATACATATGTTTCCACGGTGCGCTAGTTTGGGCAACACTCATTGAAACAGATGCAACAAGTAAAAAAAATAAAAAGTATGTTTTAAAAAATGTGATCATTGTATTGACTGTAAGTTACGTAAAAACGGGGTTATACGAGCAAAATTTGGTAAGTATCTAGTCTCTAATTGAAAATAAAAACACACACAACCACGTGTTATATTGTATTTATAATTATCTTAAAAGTGAGGGGAACTAAAACCACAAAAAATGTCAGACAAAAACACGTACATAAAAAATATACAATCTAATTATTCTTTTAGTTCAACTTCTATCTATTTAGGAGCGGGCGTTTTTAACGATGAAATTATTGGAGATGCCAAAGTTTCGATACCGCTAAAAATGTTTACCAGACATGGTTTGGTGGCGGGGGCAACAGGAACGGGAAAAACACGCACATTACAATTATTGGCAGAACAACTATCTGATGCGGGTGTTCCTGTTTTTTTATTGGATGTAAAAGGCGATTTATCGGGCATGGCGAAAGAAGGCATACTTACGGAAAAAATAAAGGAACGAATACACGCATTGTCTGTACCCTACACCAACAAAGCATTTCCTGTTGAGCTGCTATCTTTAACCGGAAAACGAGGAGCACAAGTAAGAGCCACAAGTATAGAAATTGGCCCATTGTTGCTATCAAAAATATTGGAGCTGAATGACACACAAACAGGCGCCTTGACGGTATTGTATAAATATGCAGACGACAAAAATCTTCCGCTGTTGGATTTAGCAGACATAAAAAAAACACTTAACTATTTAGCAGAAGGCGATGGCGCTAAAGAAATAAAAGAAGAGTATGGTAAAATATCTACTTCTACGGCAAGCACTATCTTACGAAAAATTGTATCGCTCGAACAGCAAGGAGTTTCGACCATTTTTGGCGAACCCTCATTTGATATTTCCGATTTTTTTGAAAAGGTAGACGGAATGGGCGTTGTAAGCCTATTGAATATTTCTGACGCTCAAGACAAGCCTGTACTCTACTCTACTTTTCTGCTAAGCTTATTGGTAGAAATATACCAAACACTACCAGAGGTGGGCGATTTAGAAAAACCTAAATTGGTTTTCTTCTTTGATGAAGCACATTTATTATTTAACAATTCGTCTCCTGCTTTTCTAAATCAAATTGAACAAATTATTCGTTTGATTCGTTCGAAAGGTGTAGGAATATTTTTCTGCACGCAATCGCCTTTAGACATACCGGATAGTGTATTGGGGCAACTCGGGAACAGAATACAACACGCGTTAAGAGCTTTTACACCAAACGATGCCGACAATTTAAAAAAGACCGCTAAAACATACCCCACCACCGAGTTCTATGCTATTGAAAAAGTATTGACATCTATGGGAATTGGCCAGGCATTGGTAACGGTGTTGAATGAAAAAGGAATACCAACCACTCCGGCCGTAACTCATTTATTTCCGCCAAGATCTATGATGGGAATGCTTACAGAAGATGAGTTTACTACACATATTGCGAATTCTGACTTGTACAAAAAATATCAGGAACAGCTAGATAGCAGAAGCGCACACGATATTTTAACAGAGCGGATTGCTGCACAAAATAATGCTACATCCGAAAAAACTACCGAGCAGAAAAAAGAAAAAACAAAGCCCGAAAAATCGACCATGGAACAAGTATTGGGGAGCCCGGTAACTAAAGAAATTGGCAAATCCTTGGTAAGAGGCTTGTTTGGCATGTTATTTGGGAAAACGCCAAGAAGCACGACAAGAAGAAGAAAAAATAGTATCTTTTAGTTGAATTAATTTTATGTCCAAACAACTCATTGGAGTATTTATTTTAATCTTATTTTTTTTATCGAGTACATTCGATGGATATTCTGTTTCTGCGTATGCAGGTGGTCCTGACTCTGACCCGTTTAGTTCCAGAAAGCGCTCGCACAGCGTAAAGCACTCAAGAGGAATTTCTTCTAAGCAAAGAAGAAAAATGTCTAAATCGAAGCGAAAAAAATTTTCTTTAGGCTCAAGGCAAAATTCGCACCAAAGTGACTACAGTGCACGTATGCGGTCGAGGGGTGTGCGTGGCGGATACAATATGACAGCCGATGCTTTTTCTTACAAACGAAAAAAGAAATTTAAACCTACCGGCAAACGAGGAGAATCTTTCTACAAAAAGAAAAAGAGAAAAGGATTTAAACTACTTGGCATTGGCGGAAAAGAAACTAGAAGAATGGATAAGGCAAGCAAAAAATCGTTTAAGAAATAATTGCCCAATTTTCGTTTTGCCATTTATAAAAGCTATTTGTGGCAAGAAGTTTTTTATATTTGCACTAATTGGGGAATTAGCTCATTTGGCTAGAGCGCTTCGCTGGCAGTGAAGAGGTGATCGGTTCGAATCCGATATTCTCCACCAAAAAAATGGTGTTACCTCACAACAATTTTTCTATTGTAAAAGTTATTGTTGCTAGACGCGGAAATGGTATATAAGCCGGGAGCAAGGGAAGGTGTTGTTTGTATTTGCGTTATCAACTGATCGCTTTCTAACACAAATCCTTTAGAATAATTGTAAATCTTAGAGAAATAATTTGCTGCTGAAGTATTGGTTCCAATTTTTAAGGAATCTTCTATAGTAGGGTAAGCCTCTATCTTCTGTAAAGAATAGTTGATAAAATAGAGGCGACCTTGTAGTTGCTCATTTCTTAATAAAGCCTGCATTTGGCATTATTAACAATAATGGGTAATTCTTCAAGACCATTTTTTTTGCTACTTGCTTAGCATAATCCAAAATAGATATTCCAATATTCTCGGCTCCACCTAAAAAAGAGTATGCCTGAAAA
The DNA here is from genome assembly GCA_017303975.1 of Bacteroidota bacterium. Classification (NCBI taxonomy): domain Bacteria; kingdom Pseudomonadati; phylum Bacteroidota; species Bacteroidota bacterium. The sequence goes on along the minus strand of JAFLBG010000001.1, from coordinate 154,395 downwards.
CATAAATATCTTATTCGCTCATTTTCATCAATTATTGCATCTGCCTGTTTTTTTATTTCAAGTACTTGTGTGTTCAAATGAATAATTTTAGTTTTCTGTTACCACCGCTCCACCTTTGTACATCTGCTTTTGGTATTTTATGGAGGGAGAGAAAACAAAGGTTCCTAGTCCCAATGTATTCCATTTTTCGTCAATTGCTTTTATAGTAGCTTCGTCAGAACATATAATATTAGGCCAATCACGATCAAAATTATCTAGCTCTTTTGTTTTACGAGTTCCATCAAAACCTACATGTGATGTTGTTTCTGTTTCAATAATGTAGGTGTCTCTACGCGCGTCTATATTATTTGCCCAGCGCCAAATAACATCTTTTATATCAAAAGCATCTACAGTTTCCTCTACATAAATCGCAAACTTAAATTGCTTAAACTCTTCCAACTTAAACAATTCTTCATTCAGCCATTTAATATGCTTTTTCTTATTCTTTTTTACAGAAATTAAAACAGCTAAAACTCCAATATTGGCAAGCGTTACATTAATATCTATTATTTCTGAATATTTATTTTTAATTTCTTTAGTATTTATTTCGGATTTAGAAATTAGGATTTCGGACTTAGAAATTTCTTCTGGAAATTTCGTTGTAGCATCTATTCCCATTTTCCCGCCAAATGCAAATTTAGAACAAGAGTGATCAAGCACATCCATTGGTCCTTGGCCCAAATAGATATCAGAAGATGGATTTACATTTTTACTTATTGCTTGCGCTACATCCAAATAATTTTGAATCGTTACATGCTCATCTACAATTACCAAAATTTTATTGAACATCATCTGTCCTGCACCCCACATGGCATTCATCACTTTTTGTGCGTGACCTGGAAATTCTTTTTTTATTTTAACAATCGTGAGGTTGTGAAACACTCCTTCTATAGGCAGCTCCATATCTAGTATTTCAGGCACCAATGTCATTTTTATAGGAGCCAAAAAAATACGTTCTGTTGCTTTACCTATCCAAGCATCTTCTTGCGGAGGAATACCAACAATGGTAGATGGATAAATAGCATTCTTTTTATGTGTAATACATGTAACATGAAATTTTGGATAGTAATCCGCCAGGGAATAATAGCCGGTGTGGTCTCCGAATGGCCCCTCCCAAATTAATTCATCTGCAGGATCTACATAGCCTTCAATAATAAAATCGGCATCAGCCGGAACATGTATATCTTGTGTTAAACACTTTACCAATTCTACTTTCCTTTTTCGTAAGAAGCCCGCAAGCATGTATTCGTCCACATTAGGAGGAAGTGGAGCTGTAGCGGCATACGTATAAACAGGGTCGCCCCCAAGAGCAACAGCTACAGGCATTTTCTTGCCCAGTTTTTTATATTCATTGAAATGTCCTGCGGATACTTTGTGTTTATGCCAATGCATTCCGGTTAATGCAGGACCAAAAATTTGCATACGATACATTCCTACATTTCGTATTCCGGTATTGGGCTCAATGGTATTGATAACGGGTAATGTAATAAATGGACCGCCATCTTCCGGCCAGCATTTCATTACGGGTAGTTTTGTCAAATCAGGTTTTTCCATCACCACTTCTTGACATGCTCCTTTTCCTGAAATAGTTTTGGGCATCCAAGACGATATTTCACCAAGCATTGGAAGCATCTTCAGTTTATCTAGAATTCCTTCTTTCGGTGATGCCAACGATTTGAATAATCCCTCGATTTCTTTTGCTATGTCATCTAGTTCGTTTACCCCAAGTGCAATACACATGCGCTTGTATGAACCCATGGAATTGATAAGCAACGGAAATGAGGTGCCTGTGTTTTCGAATAGCAGCGCTTTATTGTTTTCCGATTTGGAAATACGATCTACAATCTCTGTAATTTCTAAATGCGGATTTACATATTCTTTGATGCGAATTAATTCGCCTGCTTTTTCAAGCGCATCTACAAAGTGTTGTAAGGATTTATACATACGTTAGTTTAAAATCGGAAAGTTTAGAAAGTTTAAAGTAAAGAACAACTTTCAAACTTTTCAACTTTATAACCTTCAAACTATTGTTATTGTTTTACAGCAGCTGCAATCTTCTTCTTAATTCCTTCGGTAGTAACCGATCCTGGACGTTCAATTGGATGACCCAATGCTCTGTCCCAAATTAAAGACGCTAATACTCCTAATGCTCTTGAAACACCAAACAATACGGTGTAGAAATCAAATTCTACAATTCCGTAGTGCATTAATAATGCTCCGGAATGCGCATCTACATTAGGCCATGGGTTTTTAATTTTTCCGGTAGATTCTAAAATAGGAGGAGCAACTTTGTAAATCATTTGTACTATTTCACACAAATCATCTCCTTTTCCACCTTCTTTAATGTATCTATTATAAAAATCTTGTTGTGCAGAAAAACGAGGATCTGTTTTTCGCAATACCGCATGTCCGTAGCCTGGTACAACTTTTCCTTCGACTAATGTTTTGTGTATATAATCTGCAATTTGCTTTTCGGTTGGTAGATCAACACCTAGCTCTTTGCGCATATCCAAAATCCATTTTATTACCTCTTGATTTGCCAAACCATGCAAAGGTCCCGCCAATCCATTCATTCCGGATGCAAAAGATAAATATGGGTCGCTCAATGCAGAGCCAACTAAGTGTGTAGTGTGCGCAGAAACGTTTCCACCCTCGTGATCCGCATGGATAGTCATGTACATGCGCATCAAACGTTTTACATTAAACTCTTCGTAACCCATCATGTGAGCAAGGTTTGCAGCCCAATCTAATTTAGGATCTGGTTCAATATGCACATCATCTTTGTATTTTTTTCTATAAATATAAGCCGCAACCCTTGGTAGGCGTGCAATTAAATTCATAGAATCTTCGTAGGTGTGGTCCCAATATTCTTTTTTATTTACGCCTTTTCTGTATGCTGCTGCAAATAATGATTCTGTTTGCATGGCAGTTACTGCAATGCTAAACATAGTCATAGGATGCATGTTTGCGGGTAATTTATCTAATACGTCAAACACGTGTTTTGGAACAATCGCTCTGCGAGCCCAGTTATTACTCACATTGTGAACATCTTCTTCTGTTGGTAGTTCACCCAATAACATTAAATGAAAAATCCCTTCCGGCAATGGTTCTGTACCTCCGGGAGCTTTTGGCAGCTTCTCGCGCAACTCAGGAATGGTGTATCCTCTAAAGCGAATACCTTCTTCTGCATCTAACTTAGACGTTTCGGTTACTAGTCCTATCATCCCCTTCATCCCTTGATAAACTTGAGCTACAGTATATTCTCCAAGTTTAACATCACCATGTTCTTTAATTAAGGCTTTAACCTCAGCTGCCATTGGTGTAGCTTTTGCTACAAATTTTTCTTTAAGGGTATCCATATACGTGAATAATTAATTAATTACAACAAGTGTACAAGATGCTTGTTCGTTACTAAATATAATAAATTTAGAGATTGCTCTGTCGGGTGGGCGTAAATAAATTTTTACGGCACACATTTACCCCTTCAACCCTTTAAATATAGAGTTGAAGAGGTAAGTCTTAATTATTAAATTGTGTTGTGTTGAGTTGTTCCCTCGCTGAAATGGAACTAAAGAAAAATCATGAATGGGTAGAAAACTTTGAATTTATTTTACAAACTTCCAGTCTTTGCCCAAATAGCGAGCGTTCTCACCCAATTGTTCTTCTATACGCAATAATTGATTGTATTTTGCAATCCTGTCGGAACGAGATGCAGAACCCGTTTTAATCTGCCCGGTGCACAAGGCAACCGCTAAATCTGCAATGGTAGCATCTTCTGTTTCTCCGGAGCGGTGACTCATTACGCTTGTATAGGAGTTTGAATGTGCCAATTGAACTGCATTTATAGTTTCGGACAGAGTGCCTATTTGATTCACTTTTACAAGAATAGAATTCGCAATTGACTTGTCAATTCCTTGCTGCAAACGATTTACATTGGTAACAAATAAATCATCGCCTACTAATTGAATTTTTTTGCCTAGTCTTTCCGTCAATAGTTTCCAGCCATCCCAATCGTCTTCTGCCAATCCATCTTCAATAGACACAATTGGGTATTTTTTTGCCCAATCAGCCCAAAAATCAACCATTTGGCTTGAAGTGAGTTTATCTCCCGTAGATTTTTTGAAATGATACACTTTGTTCTTAGCATCATAAAACTCAGATGCAGCAGCATCCATCGCAATATAAACATCCACGCCCGGCTTGTACTTAGCGGCTTCAATGGCTTTAAGAACCATCTCTATCGCTTCTTGGTTTGACTTGATATTAGGCGCGAAGCCGCCCTCATCTCCCACATTGGTGGAATATTTTTTATCTTTTAATACTTTCTTAAGGTGATGGAAAATTTCAGTTCCCATCCTAAGCCCATCACTAAAGGATTCTGCGCCAACGGGCATAATCATAAATTCTTGAAAGTCGATGCTGTTATCTGCATGGGATCCGCCATTCAAGATGTTCATCATTGGAATTGGTAATAAATTAGCATTTACACCTCCTACATATCTGTATACTGTTTGTCTAGACTCTTCCGCACCAGCTTTTGCAACTGCCAAAGAAACACCCAAAATAGCATTTGCACCCAATTTGCTTTTATTATCGCTACCATCAAGGGCAATCATTTTTTTATCGATTCCAACTTGATCAAAAATATAGTGATTGTTTAATTCCTCTCTAATTACGGTATTTACGTTATTTACAGCTGCTGTTACGCCTTTTCCCATATACACATCCTTGTCGCCATCGCGCAACTCAACAGCTTCGTGCGATCCGGTAGAAGCTCCCGATGGAACAGCTGCACGTCCGATGCTTCCATTGTCGGTAATTACATCTACTTCAATAGTTGGATTTCCTCTAGAATCAAGTATTTGACGGGCAATGATGTTTGCTATAAATGTCATGTTTTTTAGGTGTTAAATTAGTAAGTACTAAAGTAAGAAAACGACTGTAATAAAATAAGAAATGCCGAAACGCTCTTTATAAGAATGAATTCGGCATTTCTTCGAAGAATTAAGTAATGTTATTTCGCTTCAGCAAATCTGCGTGCCACTTCATCCCAATTTACTACATTCCAAAAGGCTGCAATGTAGTCTGGTCTGCGGTTTTGGTAATGCAAATAATACGCATGCTCCCAAACATCTAGTCCTAAAATTGGAGTGCCTTTTACTTCAGCAACATCCATTAAAGGGTTATCTTGATTAGGTGTAGAGCTAACTACAAGTTTGCCTCCACTAACTGACAACCATGCCCAACCAGAACCAAATCGGGTTGTTGCAGCAGCTGCAAATTGTGTTTTAAAATCAGCAAATGTTCCAAATGCTTTATTAATAGCTTCAGCAAGAGCACCTGTTGGTTCTCCTCCACCTTGAGGTTTTAGAATAGTCCAAAATAACGAGTGGTTGAAATGTCCGCCCCCGTTGTTTCTTACCGGCATTGGATATTTGGAGATGTTTTTGCAAATTTCTTCGATACTTAGTTTGTCAGCATCTGTGTCCTTAATTGCATTGTTTAAATTAGTTACATATGCTTGATGGTGCTTGCTATGGTGTATTTCCATTGTTTTTGCATCAATATGTGTTTCTAATGCATTATATGCATAAGGTAGTTTAGGTAATTCAAAGGCCATGATTTGTATAAATTAAAAATTAGTAATTAAGAATTAAATTGTAGGGCTAAATTATAACAAAACAGGAATATTTGTATATTAAAATATGTTAAACAAGAATTATAGAATAAGTTGTGCTGCTTTTTTGTTGGTATTGTTTTGTGGCTGTCTTCCAAACGAGCAAACAGAGCGTCAAAAGAAAGATGCTGCTAAACAAAAAATGGATTCGCTATTTGCTCCTATAGATTCTGCTAATATTTCTAAATCAGCAACAGAATAAGTATCCTAATTGTGTAAAGATTTATACAATTTTTTACTATTGAAAACGCAAGCCTAACTATAGCTAAATTGAAGGGGGAGCATTTTTCAATCACCTACCCATGTGCATTTTCATCATTTTATTTATTTTAGGAGTATTAGATTCTTACAAAATAGTGTGGTCGATTAATCAGTTAGAATATATATTGGTAGAAAAAGAAGTAACAAGTAAAATGCTATGAAATTGCTATCTGTCACTAGCTTACTATAAACGATAATGACAACACGCCAATACTATTGATAATCAACAACTTAAAGACACATGCAAATGAAAACAAATCTTAACTTCATTAATGAGAAACGATTATATCAATTAGATGCTAGAAGGTACAACACCATTCCTCTTCTAAAAGAGATGATGCTTGCCACATTGTTAGTGTTTTCGTTTTGCTTATTTATTGATTGGATAAACAAATAATTGAGAATTTCTACTTTAATTTTTCTTGATTTTAATTTCGATGTAAAACACATAAAAATGAATTTTTTATCCAAATTGCTGGTTACTATTGCGCTTTTGATTTTTGCCACAAAAGCCTACTCAGGAAACCCTCAATACTGGGCATATAACGGAGCCGGCAGTTTTTCATTTATTCAAAACAACGGGCAGTTTAATTACAATCCTTTCGCCTCAGGAAAGATTGTTGCCGGAACCGACCATTCAAATTTGTCGGTTTTTATAACCGACTCTGCAGAAATAATTTACAAACTAACAACTATAAAAAAAGAAAATCGCCTCCGAAATTATTTTATGAAGTTTAAAAAAGAGGAAAAAGAAAAGCAAGAGCTAATTACGGAGTATGTTAAAATAAGGTGGATAGGAGCAAATAAAAACTTTTCTATTAAAGGTATTGACACACTGCCCTTAAACTACATGTATGTGTTGGATAATGGAGCCAATGGCAGACCTCAAATAACTTGTAGGGGTGTTAGAAAAATTGTTCTAGAAAATATTTATCCGAATATTAACGTAGAGTATTTAGTGGATAGTAGCGGGAAAATTAAATACAATATCATTCTTTTACCCGGTGCGAAAAGTGAGCAAATTGCACTTGAATACAACGGTACAACTAATGTACAAATAACAAACACAGGCAACTTGCAAATTCGCACTAAAAACGGAAAAATAACAGAGAGTGCCCCAAAGTCATTTTTAACACAAAAACAACAACAGGTTTTTCACCCATCTAATTTTATGCTTAATAAAAACATTGTACGTTTTCAAGTTCAAGAATACAACAACAGCGACACACTTGTGATAGACCCATGGATTTATAGCAACACCGGAACCTTCGATTCTTATTTTACATTAGATGTGGACTCGTTAGAAAACACCTACGTATTAGAAGCAATTAATCAAACGACAACGGTTTGGTTAAATAAATTAGACATGAATGGTGCATTACAATGGAGATTGTATATTACCGGGGCAACGGTTGCTGATGTTAAAACTACGCATGGGGGAACGAGTTATGTTGCTGCAATGTCTAATTCGGGTGGTCCATCTAGTGCTATTGCCAGTGTTTCTACCCATGGGCAAGTAAACTGGATTGCAACTGTAAATACACTGGATCTATTTGAGGTATGGGATATTGATTTCAATTGCAAAACAAATGGGATTGCAGCAGGTGTTGGATCTACTCAATCCGGAAACGCCTGTTTTGCGGTATTTGACAGTACAACTAAAACTATTTCTAACAAAGTATCGGGGTCCGGTATTGGTGGGTATGACATGGGATCAATTACTATTGATGAAACAAATGGAGATATTTTTGGATTGGGAGTTGATGCTGCAAGTCAACGATTTATGCGTGTGGATAAAAATTTGAATATTCTCTGGAATATACAAATCCCAACTATTTCTAATGGGGGCAACAACATTAGCAATTTTGATAAATATGTTTTTTTCATTGTACCCGAACCATTTTACAAAAACTATTATTTGTATAGGTGTAATAAGTCTAACGGAGCAATCAATGCCTCTGTTCCATTATCAATGGGCATTGGCAATCAAGTTGCTATTACTATAGATAAATGTGGAAATATTTTTGCTTACGGTGATACCGCTATATTTGCTCCAAAAATTTTAGTTTTTGATACCGCACTAAATCTTGTAAATCAACTGGCAGCTCCACTTGGAGCTTCTTGTATAAGGGCCGTGAATGGAAACTTATATGCATGCGGCTATGGCGACTACAGTTCAAATCCTTCTTCGGTATATAAAATATCATCTGGCGTTTCTTGCTCCGAAGACACACTCCTTATTACCACCAAAGCATTTGCAGCATGTGGCAACTCGAATGGGTCTGCTCAAGTGCTATCTGTTGCAGGCGGACTTCCAGCCTATAGTTTTCAATGGAGTAACGGATCAACCAATGCAAACTCAGGAGCTTTATCTGTAGGTAATCATTTTGTTCAGGTAAAGGACAATTCTTGTATTGTAAAAGTTGATACAGCGTATGTTGCTATAGGAGTGGCACCGGCTATTTCAACTTCTTTAGCGTTTACCTCACCAAGCTGCAATGCCGATTCCAATGGCACGGGATATGTATCTATTATTTCGGGAGTCTCTCCTTTCACTATACAATGGACTAATACCGTAGGTGTAACAATTTCAAACAATGACACAGTAAAAAATTTAATAGCCGGACTGTATTATGTTCAAATAACCGATAGCAATAACTGTATATTGACAGATACATTATCTCTTACCGAGCCTGCACCACTACTAGCATCTACAATTGGAAATAGTTTTGCTTGTGGTAACGATAGTACGTACCTTGTTGCAAATGCGATGGGCGGGAATGGCGGCTACACCTACACATGGTTACCCTTTGCAATAAACTCAGGCACACTTCAAACAAGCATTAGTACTCCGGTGAATTACACACTGAATATAACTGATAGTAAGGGGTGCAGCGTTAATTATTATGACACGTTAGCAATTTTTCCTAAACCTGTAATCGATTTTATGTACACTGATTCTTCTGTTTGTTTGGGAAATTGTATTTTATTTAAGCCAATATCAAATATAAATTATCAATTAAATTGGGCATTTGGAGATGGTGTCAATTCATTATTAGATTCTGTTTTGCATTGTTATAATACAACAGGAATTTATGATTTGGCGCTGACAGCAACAGATTCAAAGGGTTGCACAGCTACAGTAAAAAAGAATAACGCAATAGCTGTAAGCCCACTACCTAGTGTAGATTTTATGCCAAGTACTACTCAAACAGAACTGATAGACCCGATAATTTATTTTACTAACCAAACCAATGGGGCAACATGGTACCAATGGGACTTTGGAGAAAAAAATTCGACAACAAATAGTGCTACTAGTTTTAATGCCTCACACGCCTATTCTGACACGGGCAATTATTGTATCAACCTAATTGCGACAACAAATATGGGGTGTATAGACTCTACAAAGAAATGCATACGTATAAAACCAAGTTTTTCGTTTTATGCACCCAATTCAATTACACCTAATAGCGATGGGCTAAATGATTATTTTAATGGAAAAGGAATAGGGATAACGAGTTATCAGCTTTGGATATTTGATCGTTGGGGAAACATTATTTACACTACCGGAAAAACAACTTCGCCAGATACTGCCACACCATGGGATGGAAAAGTTGCAGGAGGAACAGATTTAGCGCAAGAAGGTGTATATGTTTGGAAGGTAAGCCTAAAAGATGTGTTTGGTAAACAGCATTCGTATTCGGGTCATGTAAGTTTAATTCGCTAGTCGTAGTTTATATGTTAGTCCTATAAGAAGACGTTTTTTTATACTACTGGCTGAATCGTGCACGAATACTTCTTTATAAACTTCAATTGTTTATTTGCCAAAACTTCAGTTACTTTAGTATAAGAACTAATTACAGTTAAATTATATAACCAAACATCCATATAACTAAATCAGTCAAACACGGATGAATATAAAAAATGCAATTAAAAAATTTAGAACTATGAAATCAATTTATAACTTTCTGTTTTGCTTGCTTATTTCCACATCTATCTCTGCTCAAGGGTTTGAGGGCACCATAGAATTCAAAAAGCAAACAGAGGTGGATACAAGTAATTACATGTATTATGTAAAAGGTAGCATGATTCGTGTGGATGAGGTTGGTGCTAAATATGAAAATACCGAAGGCTCTTTTTTAATTGATACGAAGGCAGAAAAAATTACTGCGGTTAGTCATCAGCGCAAATCGTATTTTGATCAGCCGGTAAAAAAGTATGCAGGCACCGCAACTAATTTTGAAATAATAAAAACTAAAAACACAAAAGTGCTTCACAATTATAAATGCACAGAGTACATTGTTAAAAACAAAGCAGAAAACACACAAGTTGCTTACTGGATGGCACCCGGAGGGTTTGGGTTCTTTTCTAGTTTTATGAAAGTGTTGAATAGAAAAGAAAAGATTTCTCAGTATTATTTGCGACTAACAGGCACAGATGGAATGTTTCCTTTTTTAGCTATTGAAAGTAGCTTGTCGGGTACAGAAATAGGTCGTTTGGAGGTTACTAAAATTCAAAAGAAAGTACTAGATGACGGTAAATTTCAAATCCCAACTGGGTATAAAAAAAGTATTGACTAATTTTAATAGAATAGTTAATTTGAAAATTCAGCTTTCTTAGTAGTTAATGTAATCAGAGCCTTTTTACCGAAAACAATGGTGTTGTTTTCATCAATATGACCAGCCGGAAAGTTAAATAGAATAGGGAGTTTCAACTCTTTTAAATTATCCACAATTATTTCCTTTGCATTTTTCCCAAACGGAATGGTGTTGTCTTTCATGTCGCTCATTCCGCCTACTAGCAAGGCCTTACAGCCTTTAAAAAAACCGGACCGTTTTAAGCTAAGCACCATGCGGTCTATGTGGTAAAGGTATTCATCCAGATCTTCTATAAATACTATTCTGTTTTTTGTGTTTACTTGTGATGAGCTTCCTTGCATAGCATACAGCAAGGATAAATTTCCACCTACCACAGCGCCTTCTATCTTATTGGCTTTTGGCGCATTTATTATTTCTGATGAAAATGTGTACTTGTTAACTTCTCCAAACAATGATTTACTAAGCGTTTCAACAGCCTCCTTGTTTTTGTTGAAGGTCAATGGCATTGGAGCATGCATGGTTGCGATATTCAAATTTTGGTTGATGTGTGCATGCAATACTGTAATATCGCTAAAGCCAATAATCCACTTAGGATTCTTTTTAAATTTTGTAAAATTCAATTTATCAATAAGTCTTAACGTGCCGTATCCACCTCGTGCACAAAAGATGGCTTTTATGTTTTTATTGTCTAAGGCATCTTGCAAGTCTTTTGTGCGCTGTTCATCCGTTCCAGAGAATTGATTCTTTTCTTCAAACAAATTTTTACTCAACACCACCTTTAATCCCCAGCTCTGTATGGTTTTTATGGCAGGAGACAATTCTGCTTTAGTTACTTTGCGCGCAGGAGCAACAATGACTATAGTGTCGTTTTTTTTTAGGAATGGAGGAATGATAAAACTCATTTATATTGTTATTGACAGTAAACAAGTTTACGAAAAGTTTTAAATACCTTTATGCATATGAACACTCTAATTACACAGGAATTACTCAATAACGCTATAAGCTACTCTCAATACCGCTCATTAATTGATAATTTATTAGAACAACATCAAACAACAGGTACGGACCATTCAGAATCAATGGTTGATTACACAAAGATGAATGTGCAACGGATGAATAAGTGGGATAAAATAGCTGTTGTAGCCGATGATGTAAAAAACAAAATAGCTGCTATCAATAAAAAGATTACACTTTTGATAATTACCGAAGGTTGGTGTGGAGATGCTTCACAAATACTTCCTGTCATTAACAAACTATGCTTGTTAAATAGTAATATAACCGCAAAGTATATTCTGCGCGACAAGAACCCCAAAATAATAGATTTGTTTCTAACCAACGGTGCTAAAGCAATTCCAATAATCGTAGTATTAGACTCGGAAACTCTTAGTGTTCTAGGTCATTGGGGGCCTCGACCGAAAGACGCACAGAATATAGTATTGGAGTATAAGAAAAATCCTACTACCCCTAAAGAACAAATGTATGCAGCAGTGCACGCCTGGTACGCAAAAGATAAGGGTGTACGTATTCAACAGGAGTTTTTAGCAGCACTTGAAACAGCTACAAAAGGGTTATCGAACTAAATTTATAGTTCCGTTTATCTGCACATTTTCCTGTTTCTTTGTTATCCCAATAAATGAAAAACTAAATGCGGCTGTGTTCAATTTTTTACCGCCATCAGTTCCATCCCAACACTGCATTAAATCTGTTGTTTTAAACACCAATGCCCCCCATCTGTCATAAACAGAAAACTCGAAAGAACCGAAACACTCCGTACCATAAATGCATAAAACATCGTTTTCTTTATCACCGTTAGGCGAGAAAGCGTTGGGAATAAACAGTTTCCCGGCATCACAATCTAAAACATACACAAAAGCACAGGCGGTATCAAAACACGATCCATTAAATGCTTTAACGCAGTAGTCATCGTTTTGCGTTGGAGTTATCGTAATTGAAGCTGTTGTTTCACCACCATCCCACAAATAAGCTGCTGCAAGAGAAGATTGCAACACTAAACTATTTCCCGGATAAACAGAAGCTGTAACAGGAGATACAAGTGCAATGGGAGCTGTAAGAATTGTAATATCTGTAACAACAATACTATCGCAGCCTGTGGCGCTAGCTCCAAACAGCGTGTCTTTTACTAGCTGAGAGGTGTATTGCCATGCTCCCTTTACAAACGCGCTATCGCAAGCAGATACAGAAACAGTAGATTGTATAGGAGCCAAAACGGACAAGTTTATATTTGAAATACTGTCACAGCCATTGCTTCTTAAAAAATTACCAGAATAAACACCACTAGTAGAGCGTGAAATCCCGTGTATAAAAACAGATTGCCCATTACATATATTGACATTGCCATTTGTTGCGATCGAATTATTTATTTGAATAGTTGTATTTACAATACTATCACACCCACCCGGAGCCACACCAATAGCAGTATCAGAAACTACTTGATTAGTATAGTACCATTTACTTTTAAATAAAACACTATCACAAGATGCCGTAAGACTGTTATTTAAAATAGCGTTTGCAGTAACAGACAAATTAATTGTAATTATACTATCACAACCCAAGTAGGTTGCAATGGTATCTTTGTATATGCCGGATTGGGTATAGATTTTACCAGCGGGACTTGTATAACCACCGCAAACAATAGTACTAATAGAGGCTATATTGTTGCTTTTATGTATTACCAAATTATATTGTACAACACTATCACAACCGCTATAGGACGCTGCAATAAGCGTATCTAGAACTGTGGATGAATTTAAATACCAATTATTTTTAAAAAAAGTACTGTCGCAAAAAGAAGAAAGAGTAACGGAAGCAACCGCAGGAGGAACAACAGCATTTGCTGTAGTTATAAATGTATCTGCAGTGCAAGTTCTTGGTCTGCTTACTACCAATTGCACCGAATAAGTACCTGCAACACTGTATGTATGTATTCCAGGATTATACACGTTAGAGGTGCCGCCATCTCCAAAACTCCACTGGTAACGAAGCGTATCGTTGGTATAGAATGTACATGGAGGTTTTGAAAGTGTATCAGAAAGATTCACAATTGGTAAAGTTAACGAGCACTGGCTTGGTGTTAAATTTACACTAAGGTTGGATTGAGCTGTATCTGGTATAGAAAAGTGAATGGGGGCGGCATTTTGCAATCCATACCGTAGTTTATTTCCATTCATGTAAATGCTATTTACAATGAGGTTACATGAAAGACCGGGATTGTTGGGATTTTGTATTTCACTAAGCCAAGTGCTATCAGGTCTTACAAAATATACTTTATTATTTGGTGCTAATTGCATACTAGCAACTAAACCCGACACCGGTATGTATGTAGGAAAATTATTATTTGTTAAATCGATTTGAATAATATAGTTTTTTCCACCAGCATACAACTTAGTATTATCGGGGGAAAATGCAATACCATATAGCTGTTCAATTCCAGGCTCAATAATTTGTTGATTAGATAAAATGCCGGTATTTAGATCAAAATCGACTAATCTGATTCTGTTGTACTGAGTAGAGGAAACAGTACCTTCTATAACAGCGTACATTCTTCTGTTGGGAGATATAGCGCTTCCCATAACCGCTCTATTCATTTTTTTAGCAACAGCAGGATTTGCCAAACTACTTATAACGGGTGCGGCAATTCCGGACGAAGAAACCAAATACGTTCTAAATGTATCTTGGCTGGTAGGCACAATTACCCAGTATTCTGCTAGATTACAATTTTCTGCTACCTTTTTAACAGCCCCTTTTAATACTTCTGACTGAAAACCTGATTTTAAAAACAGGGCCGCATTCTTGGTTGTTACGCTTCCTAATCCTCCACTCAAAGACATGTCCACAATAGAATAGCGATACCCTTGACTTCCGCTAGATGCGCCACTACTTGTAAACACATAGTATTGTTTTATATTACCAGGGTTGGGTATAATCAATGCACTTTCAGTGGCTGACACCCCGCTCAAAATACCATTACCATTGGTCATCACAGCATGATTAGCATTGTATATGGTTTGTCCATTGGTGTAAAATAACAATGCGCCTGTTTTAGGATCGCTTATAGTTGCACCACCCTCTCCGGTACTAGGATTCATTTGTCCTCCACCAACAAATACAGGATTAGCTCCCGAGAAATCAAGTCCGTTGTTGTTAAAGAAAAACCAATTGTTGTTCGATTTAGAACTACCAATATTTATATCTCCAGAACAAACGGTAAGTAGTGTTGCTTTCTTGTATTCACAACCGGTACCGGTGTTTGAGCCTACAACACTCACTAAATACTCGCCCGGTTCCGGAAATGCATGCGCTACATTCTGTCCTGAAGCAGTAGCACCATCTCCAAAATACCATGTCCAATTAGTAGCAGTGCCGGGAGCAGAAAAGTTGATGCTGTTGCAAGGGCAGCCTACAGTATAGTTAATGGCAGATACTAGAGTGCTATCATTAGGAAATAAGATAGGTTTTGATTTGGTATTCGAACAAACCGTATTTTGAGCTGTTAAGGACACAACATAGCCACCTGGTTGAGCATACGAATATGTCGGGTTCTCTAGGGTAGATGTGCCGGCAATAGTACCATCACCAAAATTCCAAGAAAAATTAAATAGGCCCGCCACAGACTGATTTGTAAATTGCACATTTATATTCGGCTTGGCGCATGGATCAGAAAAAGAATATGAAAAATCAACCATCGGAGCTGCAAGCACAGTGATAGTTAATGTACCAACTGCAACAGGGTTTGGTTGGTCGTATGCAGTGATAGTTAGGGTAAAAACGCCTGTTGTAGAATAAACATGAGCCACCTTATTGTAGGGAGCGGTAACAGTTTCCGACAACCCCTCTCCCCACTTAATTTGAATAGAATCACCTGTACTCCCCGTTAACAAAAGGGTGATTTGATTATTTACACAAATAGAATCGTTAGTGGGAACTTGGAATGAAGCCACCACATTCTGCCCATTAGCTAAACTGCCAACGACAAAAAACAAAATAAATAATATGTGCTTATACATATACGCAAGTTAAATTTTTTCGAACAAAGTTCTTCAGTGCCTGTAACATATTTCGTAATTTGTGGCTATTATGCAAAACCCTAAACGATATTTAATTACAGCAGCGTTGCCTTATGCAAATGGACCGGTTCATATTGGTCATTTGGCGGGATGCTATTTACCGGCCGATATTTATGTGCGTTATTTACGAGCTATTGGTAAAGACGTGCTTTTTATTTGCGGTTCAGACGAACATGGTGTACCTATTACCATTAAGGCAAAGAAAGAGGATATAACTCCGCAGCAAGTGGTGGACAAGTACCACAAGATAATGGGGGATGCTTTTGCTGAGTTTGGAATTTCTTTCGACACCTATTCGCGTACATCTGCAAAGATTCATCACGAGACCGCTTCCGAGTTTTTTAAAAATTTGTATGATAAAAAAATATTTACAGAAGAAGTAACAGAACAATACTTTGATGAAAAAGCCAATCAGTTTTTGGCAGATAGATACATTGTTGGCACTTGCCCCAAATGTAGTAATGAGAACGCCTATGGCGATCAGTGTGAAAAGTGCGGCAGTTCTTTAAACCCAACTGATTTAATAAACCCGCGTTCTACATTAAGTGGAGAAAAGCCGGTTTTGAAAAAAACAAAAAATTGGTTTTTGCCATTAGATAAAATGCAACCAGACATTGAAAGCTATATTGATTCTCACAAAGACTGGAAAACCAATGTGTATGGGCAGTGTAAATCGTGGTTAAATCAAGGGTTACAGCCTCGCGCTATGACGCGTGATTTGGATTGGGGTGTAAAAGTGCCTGTAAAAGATGCAGAAGGAAAAGTGCTGTATGTTTGGTTTGACGCACCTATTGGATATATTTCCGCTACTAAGGAGTACTTTGAAAGTTCAAAGTTTAAAGTTCAAAGTTCTAATAAACTTTCCAATTGGGAGCTGTACTGGAAGGATAAGGAAACTAAATTGGTTCATTTTATTGGGAAAGACAATATTGTTTTTCACTGTATTATTTTTCCTGCTATGCTCATGGCGCATGGAGAGTATGTGTTAGCAGATAATGTGCCGGCTAATGAATTTTTGAATTTAGAAGGCGATAAAATCTCCACCTCTCGCAATTGGGCTGTTTGGTTACATGAATATTTGCTTGATTTTAAAGACAAGCAAGATGTACTGCGTTACACCCTATGCTCCAACATGCCGGAAACAAAGGATAATGATTTTACATGGAAAGATTTTCAATTAAAAAACAACAGTGAATTAGTTGCTATACTTGGAAATTTCGTAAACAGAACTATTGTCCTTACCCATAAATACTATGACGGGAAAGTACCTTCGATGGCTGGTTATGAAAGTGAATATAAATCTATTATCGATCAGATAAAAGATGTTCCCGTAAAAATTGCTACTGCAATAGAGAACTTTAAATTTCGGGAAGCACTTACAGAACTTATGAATTTGGCGCGTATTGGAAATAAATTTTTGGCAGATACCGAACCCTGGAAACTGCAAGCAACAGAGCCGGAAAAAGTAAAAGCAATATTGCACATTTCACTGCAAACATGTGCTAATCTCTCTGTGTTAATGGAGCCATTCTTGCCTTTTACAGCGAGTAAATTATCGAAAATGCTTAATATGTCTGGTGTTTTATGGAGTGGCACTGGAGCTATTGACTTGCTAAAAGAAGGGCATGTTATTCAACCCGCAGCATTACTATTTGAAAAGGTAGAAGACCCATTAGTAGAGGCACAAATAAATAAATTAGAAGAATCAAAAAAAATGAATGCTGCAACTACCAAGTTGATTGAGGCTGCAAAGCCGGAAGTTACTTTCGATGAGTTTAGCAAAATGGATATTCGTGTAGGAACTATTCTAGAGGCAGAAAAAGTTCCAAAAGCAGATAAATTGTTGAAATTAAAAATTGATACCGGTATCGATCAACGTATAGTAGTATCGGGTATTGCAGAGCACTACAAACCAGAGGAAATTATTGGAAAAAAGGTAAGCATCCTAATAAACCTTGCACCTCGCAAAATAAAAGGAATAGAATCGCAAGGCATGATTTTAATGGCGGAGAATAGTGATGGATCTCTGTGTTTTGTATCGCCCGAGAAAAGCGATATACAAAACGGTTCAACAATAAGATAAAGCTAATAAGTAGCTACCACCTCGATCTTGATTTCGCAAATCTACTTTGAGGTCTATTTCCATCGCCCTTTGGTCTTGAGTGCCCTCCATTTCTTCGTCCTTGCTGCTGTTTTGGCGCTTTTACAGGATTGTGATCCATTAAAGGGAATGGATGATTATCTATAACAGGTATTCTTTTATTAATAAGTTTTTCTACATCGCGCAAATATTCCTTTTCTTCCGCATCACAAAAAGAAATAGCCGTTCCCTTTGCCCCTGCCCTTCCGGTTCTTCCAATGCGGTGTACGTAGGTTTCAGCAATGTTGGACATTTCGTAATTTATTACATATTCTAAATCATCCACATCAATTCCACGTGCAGCAATATCTGTGGCCACTAGTACACGTGTTGTTTGTGCTTTAAAATTTGTCAACGCACGCTGTCTTGCATTTTGTGCTTTATTGCCATGTATGGCTTCGGCTTTTATATTGTGTTTCAATAAAACCTTCACAACCTTGTCAGCGCCATGCTTCGTCCGAGTAAAGACCAAAGCCGTTTTTATATTTGGGTCTTTCAAAATTTCTATCAGCAAGGCGTTTTTGTTTCCTTTATCTACAAAATAAATACACTGTTGTATAATATCCACCGTTGATGAGACAGGTGTAACGGTTACTTTAGAGGGATTTTGTAAAATGCTACCTGCAAGCTTTACGATTTCAGGAGGCATGGTTGCCGAGAAAAAAAGCGATTGTCTTTGCTTAGGAAGTGCAACAAGTAATCTCTTAACATCATGAATAAATCCCATATCAAGCATCCTATCGGCTTCGTCTAAAACAAATATCTCAACATCGCGCAAACTTAAATACCCTTGATTCATCAAATCCAGAAGCCTTCCTGGAGTTGCAATTACAATATCCACCCCATTTCGTAGAGCAGTTGCTTGAGGATTTTGATTTACACCGCCCAAAATTACAGTACACGTTAATCCGGTGTATCTGCCATACGCTCTAAAGCTTTCTCCTATTTGTATTGCGAGCTCTCTGGTAGGCGTAACGATTAAACTTCTTACTCTTTTTTTTCTATCGAAGGTTTTATTTGCACTTAATAATTGCAAAATAGGGATTGCAAATGCTGCAGTTTTCCCTGTTCCTGTTTGAGCACAACCCAACAAATCAGTGCCTTGCAAAACAATGGGAATAGATTGTGCTTGAATAGGTGTTGGTGTGGTATAACCTTCTTCTTGCAACGCTTTTAAAATTGGTTCAATTATTTGCAGTGACTGAAATTGCATAAATATATTTTGTTTATAGTTGCGCAAGGTACGCATATTTCACTTGAATAGGGCAAAAGCAAGTCGAACGATTTCCTTTACCTAGGTTTAAATTTTTGGTAAAGGTGCGCACACTGCGCGAATGACAAATTTATTTTTTCTACTTTTGGTAAATGGCAAGTATTGGAATAGATTTAATAGCAGCGGCACAACATCTTAAAAATGGCGATTGTGTTGGTATTCCAACCGAAACCGTTTACGGGCTTGCTGCTAATGCTTTAGATGCAAATGCTTGCTTAAAAATTTTTGAAATAAAAGAGCGACCTACGTTTGACCCACTTATTGTTCATGTAAAGGATATAGCTGAAATTGAAAAGTATGTTTCTGTATTTCCCAATCAAGCAAAACTTCTCTTTGAAAGATTTTCTCCAGGCCCAATAACTGTTGTATTACCCAAAAAATCTATCATTCCGGACATTGTAACATCCGGTCTAGATACTGTAGGAATGCGGATTCCCAATCACACGCTTACCCAACAACTTCTAAATTCACTAGATTTCCCTTTAGCAGCACCCAGTGCAAATCCTTTTGGGTATGTAAGTCCAACGCAAGCACAACATGTAAATGCCCAATTAGGCCAAAAAATAAAATACATTTTAGATGGTGGAGAATGTAAAGTAGGTATAGAATCTACTATTGTTGGTTTTGAAAATAATCATCCGGTAATTTATCGTCTAGGAGGATTAACAATAGAGGAGATTGAACACGTAATTGGCTCGTGCAAGGTGCAACTTAACAATTCATCAAACCCTGTAGCACCAGGGCAAATAGCATCTCACTATGCACCAAAAAAGAAATTAGTTTTAGTAGATTCCTTACAGGATGCGCAAATAGATGTTACAAAAAAAGTGGGTGCGATTGTCTATAAGAGCTATTCCGATAAAATTGAAAAGAAGAATCAATTGATTTTAACACCCGGTAACAACCTACAAGAAGCGGGAAAAAACCTTTTCAATTTTTTGCGAAAAATTGATGAACTTGATGTAGATATTGTTTATGCCGAAAAAGTTCCAAATGATGGAATCGGAAAAGCCATAAACGACAGACTATTTAGGGCTTCTACAAAATAAATCTAAAATCTAATTCCCATTAATAACACATCGTCCGTCTGCTCTTCTTCTTTCTTCCAAGAAAGAAAAGTATTGTGGAGCAACTGTTTTTGTGCATTCATTTTTTGTGAATGAATAGAAAGCAACAACTCTTTTAAAGGGGCATATTTGTATTTTTTATTTTTGGGTCCCCCAAATTGGTCAGCGAATCCATCGGATAATAGATACAAACAATCTCCTCTTTTTACAGGTATTTCAACATCTTGGTACTCTGAAGCATCTTTTTGTTTGTGATATCCTATTTGTGTTTTTGATGTTTTATATTCCTTAAAAATATTGTCTGATATAAAATAAGCCGGATTCATTGCTCCGGAAAGTGTAAGTATTTTTGTTGTCTTATTAAACTTACACAGCACAATGTCCATTCCATCTTTTACGGATTTATCATCTTGCTTCAGTAGTGCGTTTAATGTCTTACTTAAGAAAAATAAAATTTCGCTAGGCTTATCTAGCTTACGTTCGAAGAGAGCTTGGTTCAAAATAGAATACCCCAACGAAGACATGATTGCCCCCGGAACACCATGTCCAGTGCAATCTACAGCAGCAAAATAAATAGATTCCTCTCTTTTTTCAATCCAGTAAAAATCGCCACTTACCACATCTTTTGGCAAATACAAAATAAAACTATCTGCAAAGTAGATATTCAAGTTAATAGGATTAGGCAAAAAGGCTTGTTGTATTTTTTCAGCATAACTTATACTCTTAAAGATATCATTGTTCTTATCTTCTATTATTTTTTTCTGTCTTTCTATAGCTGCATTCTTACGCTCTAGCTCTGCCTTCAACTTTTTTTCTTTATAAAACTTTCGATAGGCAATTACAGATAACACGAAGAACAACACCAATGCCACTATAGTAAAAGCAATGGTATTATTCCTGTTTTTAATTGCCAATTTTTGCTTTTCTTTTTCAAGATTTAATTTATCAATTTCTATTTTTTTGCTTTTAGTTTCTATATCAGTTTTATAGGCCGCAAAGTCAATGGCAGAGGACTTCTCCATATTGCGTATTTTCTTTAGAAACAAAAGAGCCGAATCTAAATACAGGGATCTTAATTGGTAATTTCCTTTTTTCTGGTAACACAACCCAAGCAGTTCTGCACATTCTGCTTGATAATCCGACTGGTTTTTATTGCCGGCCAATGTATAAGACTCTTTGCACAACACAATTGCATTGTCGTAATCGTTATTCTCGAAGCTAATTTGTGCCGCTAATTTTAAATCCGGAATTAATTCATTAATAAAAGAACCGGCTCTGTATATTGCTATACTATTAGTTAGTAGGTCAAGAGCTTCTTTCTGCTTTTTCTGAGTATAATATAATTTTGCTAAACGAGATTGTGATTTTGCAATTCCTCTTTTATGATTTATTTGCGTATAGATTGTCAGCGCCCGCTCAAAATAAGTGGTTGCAGAATCTTCCCGGAGAAGATTTTGGTAGGATGCTCCAATTTGACTGTAAATAACTCCCAATGAGTATTTATCATCGATCTTCTGCACTATTTTCTCCGCTTCCCTACAATAAGAAATAGCGTCCTTATATTTTTTAAATTCAATGCAAACACCCGCTAGATTAGACAAACAAGTAGCAATCCCTACCGTATCTCTTAGTTCAAGTCTTAGATTAAATGCTTTTTTATAATAGTAAATAGTAGAATCCAATTTGTACTCGCTCCAGTAAACATTGCCAATATTTATATAATCGTACCCTAACCCAACACTATCTTTTAATTGGTGGTCTATAGATAAACATTTGGTATAGTACACCATCGCACTATCGTACTGGCTTTGTATTTCATAGCATATTCCAATATTTGATAGGCTCATTACGGCACCCTTCAAATCATTTGCTTTCTTGCGCAGAGAGTATGCTTTTCTGCAATAGATTAGGGCATTTGTAATATCGTTTTGTGCTAAATAAGAAATACCTAGTAGATGATTCGCATTAGAAAAATTTGTTGTTTTATTTTTCGAATTCCTATTTAAAATTATCATCTTGTTAGCCAAATCCCTTGCCAATTCAGGGTTACCTCGGTAAATAGTAGAACCAATACTATAAAGTGAATCAATATCATTATCTATGTTTGAGGTTTTTATAGATAAATAAATAGAATCGGTAGGGCTTGATGCCGTAAGGGCAAATGAACAGAAAAAAAGAAAAAAGGAAAGAATGTTTCTGACGCTAAATACCACTGCCGATAATAGAAAGTTGAACCTTTAAAAACTGACTTAATAATAGATGCGGAGAGGGCGGGATTCGAACCCGCGATACCCTTTTGGAGTATACACACTTTCCAGGCGTGCTCCTTCAACCACTCGGACACCTCTCCTAAATATTTCCGCTAAAGTAAGATAAAAAAACTATTCTTAAAGCGTAG
Organism: Bacteroidota bacterium; assembly: GCA_017303975.1. Lineage (NCBI taxonomy): Bacteria > Pseudomonadati > Bacteroidota > Bacteroidota bacterium. Next base: position 131,858 of record JAFLBG010000001.1, on the reverse strand, counting down.
TTTGTGGTTTTAATCTGTTTTTAAAAAAATAAAATAAAAGTGCGGAAAGTAGTATTCCGCTCAACACTACAAATATCCAATCGTTACCGGAAGCTCCTAAATCTTCTGTAGTATCAGAGATAATGGCTTTTTGTATCAAAAAACTAAGCAATACCGCTCCTGCATTATTTACAAAATGTGCTAGAATTGGCACCCAGAGCGAGCCTGACCATTCTTTCATGTAACCCAGCATTACACCCAGCAATAATCTAGGCACAAAGCCTAAAAACTGCATGTGCAATGCACTAAAAAGGGCAGAAGAAATCCAAACCGCAGCATGCTCGCTCTTAGTCCACTCTTTAAGCACTTTTTGCAATGCCCCTCTAAAAAATAACTCTTCGGCAAATGCTGCAATGAAACCGATTATAAATATATTCAATCCCAAATCCTTAAATCCTGACATTCTCAAAAAAGCCTCTGTAACTTGCTCAGCTTCCTTTTCACTTTTTCGCATCCATGCTTCTACCGACTGCAAAGCATCGGGTAAATGAAGGGATGAATTAATTGTTGCCAACCAGTTTACAAGTGGCAATGCTGATATCATACATACGATTGCCAGCACATACTGATTGTTTCTATTAGCAGCAGTAAGGTTTAAATATCCTCGATAATTAGTACTGCTCAGGGTTGCAAAAATATGAGCCGGTATAATAAACGCACCAACAGCGCTAATCAATTGAGTCATTTTCAAAACAAAAACAACATCGGGATTACTTAAATCAGATAATATCGAAAGCCCCTCTAAACTTTTAATGCCAGTCATATTCATTATTACCAGCGAAGAAATGAGGGATGCAAAAGCAGTAGCAATAAATAATAACAACCACAACAACCAAAATCGTGTCGAAACGGGCATTTTAGAAAAAGGCTTTTCAATTGTTTCCATTGATTATCTATATTTATGTCTATGTTTTAAGCGTGATAAACATACTTAAATTTAGTATAACGCACTAGTTAAATATAGTTAATCAAACCAAGAAACCATGTCGAATCGAATTACCAGTTTAGAGCAATACCATGCAGAGTATGCTAAAAGCATTGCTAATCCTAAAGAATTTTGGGCAGAAAAAGCATCGCATTTTACATGGAGAAAAAAATGGGATCATATTCTAAATTGGAATTTTGAAGAGCCCAACGTAAAATGGTTTGAAGGTGGTAAATTAAACATTACAGAAAACTGTTTAGACCGGCACTTAAAAGAAAAAGGCAACCAAACAGCTATTATTTGGGAGCCGAACAACCCTAAAGAGCAAGCACTTCACATAACCTATAACGAGCTGCATCAACAGGTTTCTCAATTCGCAAATGTTTTAAAAAACAATGGAGCAAAAAAGGGAGACAGAATTTGTATTTACATGCCCATGATACCGGAGCTTGCAATTGCAGTGCTGGCTTGCGCTAGAATCGGAGCAATACATTCAGTTGTATTCGCAGGGTTCTCGTATAACTCCGTAGCCGATAGAATAAATGACGCTTCGTGTTCTTTAGTAATTACAGCCGATGGTGGGTTTAGAGGAAATAAAACGATTAGCCTAAAACCTATTATTGATGAGGCATTGCAACATTGTCCTTCTGTACAAAAAGTAATTGTGTGCAAAAGAATAAATGAATCTATTGAAATGAATGTCGATAGAGATGCTTGGTGGCATGATGAAATAAAGAAAGTAACGAGTATTTGCGAAGCAGAAACAATGGATTCGGAAGATAAACTTTTTATACTTTACACTTCCGGTTCTACTGGCAAACCAAAAGGTGTTGTTCACACAACAGCCGGATACATGGTTTATACCGACTATACATTTAGGAATGTATTTCAATACAATTCCAGAGAGGTGTATTGGTGTACTGCCGATGTGGGTTGGATTACAGGACACTCGTATTTAATTTATGGGCCACTGCTAGCGGGTGCAACAACATTAATGTTTGAAGGCATTCCTACATTTCCGGATGCAGGCAGGTTTTGGGAAATTATAGATAAGCACCAAGTGAATATATTTTACACGGCTCCAACAGCCATCCGTTCCTTAGAAGCATTGGGATTAGATTTTGTTAGACCATACAAACTAGATAGCTTACGTGTTTTGGGAAGTGTTGGAGAACCCATTAATGAAGAAGCTTGGCAATGGTACCATGACAATATTGGAAAGGGAAATTGTCCTATTGTTGATACGTGGTGGCAAACCGAAACCGGAGGAATTATGATTTCGCCTTTAGCAGGAATTACGAAAACAAAACCGGCATACGCTACACTTCCTTTGCCCGGAATTCAACAAGTTTTGGTAGATGAAAATGGGAAAGAACTAGTTGGAAACAATGTAGAAGGACGATTGTGTATAAAGTTTCCTTGGCCATCTATCATCCGCACTACATACGGAAACCACGAGCGTTGCAGAGATGCCTATTTTTCACACTACAAAAATTATTATTTTACAGGCGATGGATGCAAGCGTGATGCAGATGGATACTACCGAATAACCGGTCGTGTAGATGATGTCATAAAGGTTTCAGGACATTTGCTTGGAACGGCAGAGGTTGAAAATGCAATCAATCAACATGCTGATATTGTAGAAAGCGCAGTAGTAGGATTTCCACACGATATCAAAGGATGGGGAATTTATGCCTTTGTAATTGACGAAAATGGCAGGAAGGATATTGATGTGTTGAAAAAGGAAATTATTGCAACCGTATCAAACTACATGGGAGCAATCGCAAAGCCTGATAAAATACAAGTTGTAAAGGGGTTGCCGAAAACCCGCTCCGGAAAAATAATGCGCAGAATTTTACGAAAAATTGCAGAAGGAGAAATTTCTAGTTTGGGAGATACCTCTACACTACTTGATCCATCAGTGGTTGAAGATATTGTGAAGGGAATGGAAAACTAAATCTATTCTTTCAATTTTTCTAAATCGGCTATATAATCCTGTTGTAGGTCTTCGTGAAGTGCATCAACCAACGAGTTTATTTTTTTTAGTTGCTGTGCGTATAAATTTACAATCAAAGCGCTTTTGTGGTATGGAATACCTGAATCCTTCAAGCTTTTGCAAAAGTAAATATGGATGTCGGCCGAATGAGACTTATCATTTAAAAACTTGCTGTATTTGCTAAGTATTCGCAACACTTTACGCAAACCCTTTTTTACATAATACAAATTTTCTTGTTGTTTTAAATTTTCGAAATGCTCGTCTATTTCTGTTTTAACAGTGCTAACAAAAAGTTCTTTGTTGGTTGATTCGAAAAGCAAGTAGTCCAAATACTCTTTGCTCTCCCGTTTGTATTTGGCAAGGCTTATACACAAATCAATTAATTCTTTAGGCTGCAATACTTGCAATTCCTTTTTTAAGTCGTTTAGGCTTGCTGATTTCACTTTTTTAAGAAGGTTTTATTTTACAATTGTATCTATATAAAGCCGCTCCACTTTCTTACGAGCCCAGGGTGTTTTTCTTAAAAATGTCAGGCTCGATTTAATACTCGGATTCTCAATAAAACAATTTATTTTAATTAATTCTCCAAGTTGCACCCAGCCATAGTATTCTAGCAAATAGTTTAGTATCATTTCAAGAGTAATTCCGTGTAGAGGGTCTTTATTATTATTTAGATTCATGAGTTTATGACTTTATGATTACAACACAATAATCATTTGTTTAACTTATATAAAAAGTAGTAATTTCAGAGAAATAATACACTATAAATGAATATTCTATTATTAGGATCGGGTGGTAGAGAACACGCGTTCGCATGGAAGCTCAAGCAAAGTAAAAAGTTGGCTAAATTATTTATCGCACCCGGAAATGCAGGAACTTCCAGTTGTGGAGAGAATGTTGCTATTTCCCCAACAGACTTCGTACAAGTAAAATCTTTCGTTCTTGCCAATAAAATAAATATGGTTGTTGTGGGTCCTGAAGACCCTTTGGTTAAAGGCATTTATGATTTTTTTAAAGATGATTTAGAATTAAAGAATATTCCTGTTATAGGTCCTAGCCAGCAGGGTGCGCAACTGGAGGGAAGCAAAGAGTTTTCAAAAAAATTTCTAATAAAAAATAATATTCCAACAGCTCAATACAAAAGCTTTACAAAGGATACACTTTCTGATGGAATAGATTTTTTGAAAACACTAAAACCTCCGTATGTATTAAAGGCAGATGGATTGGCAGCAGGAAAAGGTGTTGTTATTCCGACTACATTAAGAGAAGCGGAGATGGAGTTAACAGAAATGTTAGCTAATTCAAAATTTGGAGCAGCTTCTCAAACAGTTGTTATTGAAGAGTTTTTACACGGCATTGAATTGTCTGTGTTTGTGCTTACAGATGGGAAATCATATTTACTATTGCCGGCAGCAAAAGATTACAAACGTATTGGAGATGGAGATACCGGACTGAATACAGGTGGAATGGGCGCTGTATCGCCCGTACCTTTTGCGGATGAGACATTTATAAAAAAAGTAGAAGAAAGAATTGTTAAGCCAACCATAGCAGGGCTAAGAAATGATACTATAGATTATAAGGGTTTTATTTTTATTGGATTAATGAACTGCGGAGGAGATCCTTATGTAATTGAATACAATTGCCGCATGGGCGATCCAGAGACAGAGGTTGTGTTACCAAGAATTAAAAACGATTTAGTTGAGTTGTTCGAGGCTGTAGCAAATCAAACTCTTGATAAAACAAAAATTGATATTGATTCACGATTTGCAACCACGGTAATGCTTGTTTCCGGAGGTTACCCGGGTGAATATAAAAAAGGAATTGAATTATTGGGATTGGAAAAACCGACCGAAAGTATATTATTTCATGCAGGTACTCAACAAGAGAAAGGAAAGACTAAAACTGCAGGAGGAAGGGTGCTAGCGGTTACATCATATGGAGATTCAATAAAAGAAGCTGTTGATAGAAGCTATAAAACCATATCATCTATTTGCTACGATGGAATCTATTATAGAAAAGATATTGGTAAGGACTTAATGTAAGATTTTTACTCACTGGTATATAACAGCCATTTATAGGCCATTTTACACCTTTTATCAAATTAGGTAAACCTTAGGCATGCTTTTTGCGTTATAATGTATAAAAAGACATTATAATAACTAATACAAGCACTCATGAAAGAGAATATTAAAAGGAGATATGTGATCTTCAGAAGAACGCGTAAGACACGATTCTTATACTTATTTGTAAACTAAGCTTTCTTTTTATACAAAGGAACCGTAGAACATGCTTCGCCATACATGATACTTTTGGCAACAGGTTTAAGTATGCGCGTAATTTCCACAAAGGCATTTGTTGGAACGGGTAAATTGCTGCAACCTTTTATGATTATGCGTTTATCAACATAGTCATCAACATTGATTTTTTGAAGCGATTCATTTAGTAAAATGGAATTTAACACTTCTTCTGTACCAAAGACAATTTTTTTTGCATACGGCTCAAGCGCTACTGTTAATAGCATATACGCCCATGTTGGGATAACCGCATCAACAGAACAATACACAGCAACATATTTATCTTGGTATTTGCTCCAATTTTCTTGTTCAATAAACACACGAAAATCTTTTTCCTTCAAAATCAAACCTTGAAATAAATTGTCTTTAATATCGAGTAAAATGCGCTCTCCTTTTGGAAAATATTCTTCCAAATTCAACTCCACCAATCCGCTTTGTGCTACTTTATTGATTATTTCATCCATCTTGTTTTTCTTACTACTAATTACTTTGTTCTAGCTACTGTACCCACAAACTACATAAACCCCAGCTCCAACTGAGCTACATCACTCATCATACTTTTTTCCCATGGTGGCTCAAAAGTCAAATTAATTTTAGCCGATTTTATTCCTGGAATATCTCTTAATTTTTGCTCTACCTCAGGGGGCAAAGTTTCTGCAACTGGGCAAGACGGAGATGTTAGTGTCATTTGTACACTAAGTTCTGCATCATCGTTCAAATTTATTTCATAGATGAGTCCTAATTCCCATATATCTACTGGTATTTCAGGATCATAACAGCTTTTAATTACATCAATTACCTTTTGAGTAAGCTCTGTATTGTTTGTTACTATTATTGCAGGCATAATTCTTATCTATTTATTTTTAGAGCCTATGGCTATACATTTTCTATTTTCGTTCCCTCTTGATTAAACGAAAAGGTTGTTCCATTTTTTTCAAGAGTTAAGATTCCTCTCTTCAGAAGTACCGCTTTATCATCAAACTCAAGTGGCAAAATTAATTTTCCCGACTCGTTCATAATACCTAGTTTCCCTTCTTTAACTAGTTCAAATAACCACAAATCCCCTTCTGTTATTGGGTTTACCGCATCGTATTCTATCGGAATTATTGTTTTTCCGGTTTTATCAAAAACCCCGACCTTTTCGTCTTTTAAAACCCGTAGTAAAAACGGATGTGTTTTCTCTTCCAGCGTTTCACCCGTTTCAGTTGCGAAAGTTTTTCGTTCGTGCTCATTATCCAATGTGCCTATGCGATCATAAATAATAGGGATAATATCTTTTTTAGTAAAGAGATCTATGCATCCTACTTTATCATCTTTCATTACTCCCACCAAATTAGTAATAGATAACGGGCTAATGAATTCGTATTCCAATGGAACAACGATTTCTCCTTTGTTATTTATAACACCATTGGTCTTGTTGTTTACGAAGCCTTTTTTCGTAGAGGCAATAAAAAATTTATCATCTTCAAAAGCTTGTAGTTTCCCATATTTACATGGAATTACTTCGTCTCCATTCGCATTAACCCTGCCGATCTTATCTTTGACCCTAACTAATGCGGTTCCATTTCTGAAGGAACCAGCACTATCATAAATAGTTGGTGTTATTTCTTTTCCTGAAACCGCTAAATGCCCCCATTTGCCATCTTTTTTAACGGAAAATATTCCTTCTGAGATTAGCACAGGTTCCCCATCATAAGGATCTACTTGAAATTCATCATAAATTAATTCTATAATAAGTTTCCCCGAAGGATCTATACCACCAAATTTTTCATCCTTCTGAACCACAGAAAAATCACTAAAATTATTATATGCGTCATCATATATTAATGGAGCTATTTCCTTTCCGGTTTTATCAATAATACCCCATGCGTCATTTTTCATTGCAGGAAATACACCAAGCCCTCTTGATTCCTTTATCGAGTCATAAACAAATGGAACTACCACCTCGTTGTGCATATTTATTATTCCCCACTTCCCGTTTTTACTAACACTTATCACATCCTCATCAATTTGAATTGTATAATCATCATAATCATATTCAACAGGCACCGTTTCAACTCCTTTATAATTGATAAAACCAAACTTGTCACCTTTTGTAACCTGGTAATACCCATCAACAGGGTATGAAATAGTGTTTGTTGCGTAATCGTATTTACCATTATTGGGTATTGAGTTAATGGAGTCATAAATCATAGGAACAATTTGCTTCACTCCTTTGTCAATTAATCCAAACTTTTCATCCTTTTTAACTATGTATAAATCCCCATAGAAATAATTAATCTGATCATATATTATGGGAATTATTTCCTTTCCGGTTTTATCAATAAATCCAAATTTACCATCAATGGAAATAACAATAAGTCCATCTCTCTTCATGCCGTTAATAAACTCTTCATTCAGCTTGCTTACACTACCTACATAGGTATATTTAGTAGGTGGTAAAATTAGTTCGCCTTCTTTATCTATAATTCCTAGTTTATTGTTTTTTAAAACAAGCGCTATATCTTCATAGAAATCACTTACAAAATCATAATTATTCTTCATTTTCATTTTGTTTTAGGATTATTGCATCCAGTTTCATTTGTTTTATCATACTAACCAAACCATTGGCTCGTGTAGGTGAGAGGTGCTCTTTCAATCCAATTTTATCTATAAAGTCTAACTTTGCATTTATAATATTTTCAGAAGTTTGGTTTGACAACACACGAATCAAAAGTGCTACAATACCCTTAGTTATGATAGCGTCACTGTCTGCGGTGAACACAATAGTATCATTTTTCAATTCTGAATGAAGCCAAACACGACTTTGACAGCCTTTTATAAGCCTATCTTCTGTTTTGTACTTTTCGTTAATTAACGGAAGAGACTTCCCTAAATCGATAAGGTGCTCGTACTTACTTTCCCAGTCATTATCAAATAAGGAAAACTCGTCTATAATTTCTTTTTCTATGGCGCTTATTGTCATTTATAGTCTGTTAGTTAAAAAGTCCGCTAGTCTGTTAGTCGTAAATATTTTCTGAATGATTGTATTAACTTTCCAGTTTCATCAACGAGAATAACAACTGAATTAAATTCCATTTCAGTTATAAATCCAACATCCAGTGCTGCATAAAGTTGTGACTTTAATTCGGCACACGATCCCATCGCAATGCTCAAAAATCTTGCAAACTCTTTATCTCCGGTTCTTTCAAATCCTTCTGCAATATTCGACATCACAGAAATTGAACATCTTCTCATTTGGTCGCGTAATCCATAATCCTTTGCAATCGCAGAGTTGGTTGTAAGCAAATAAATCCGCTTATTTAATTCCCTCGCCTTTTGCCAAGCTACAATATCTTCAAATTTTTGTATCGTTGCCATAATTCATTTACTGTAAGCTTTCTGACTAATTGACTAACAGACTATCGGACTAGTCAATCACCCACCTTTTATTACCCAACTAACATCCTAATCGTCTTTTTTAATCCCTCCAAAAATACATCTATTTCCTCAATGGTATTATAACAAGCAAAGGAAGCGCGCACGGTACCTTGAATTTTATATTTTTCCATCAAGGGTTGTGTGCAGTGGTGTCCCGTACGAACAGCAATACCCATTTTATCTAACAGTGTTCCAACATCGAATGGATGTGCTCCTTCCACAATGAAGGATAGCACACCAGCTTTTTCAGTCGCTGTCCCAATAATTTTTATTTTTTCCAGTTGCGTTATTTGTTCTGTTGCATAACGCAGCAACTTTTCTTCATGATGCTGAATGGTTTCAATACCAATTTCATTCATAAAATCTATAGCTGCACTAAGTCCTATGGCACCGGCAATATTGGGAGTACCAGCTTCGTATTTTAAAGGTCCATCTATATATTCTGTTTTGGTAAACGAAACCGTTTTTATAACACCACCACCAATCTGATAAGTGGGCAATTGAGCCAACCACTTTTCTTTTATATACAATGCACCAATTCCCGTAGGTGCGTACATCTTGTGTCCACTAAAGCAATAGAAATCGGCATCAAGCTCTTTTACATTTACTTTTAGGTGTGGCACAGCCTGTGCACCATCTATAAGAACAAATATATTTTTGGAATGAGCTAATTCTATTATTTTTTTTATTGGATTAATTGTCCCCAATGTGTTTGATACATGGGTAATTGCAATCAACTTGGCTTTTAGGGAGAGTAATTTTTCAAATTCATTGAGCATCAATTCTCCAGAGTTGTTGATTGGTGCAACAATTAATTTTGCCCCTTTTTCTTCACATAATTTTTGCCAAGGCAAAATATTACTGTGATGCTCCATTTCTGTAATTACAATTTCATCTCCTGCTGAAATAAATTTTTTTCCGAAGGTTTCCGCAACTAAATTTATTGATTCTGTGGTACCACGCGTAAATACTATTTCGTTAGTTGAGGCACCAATAAAGTCAGCTACTTTTTTTCGTGCTTGCTCATAAGCATCTGTAGCTTTTTGACTCAACGTATGAACACCTCTGTGAATATTTGCGTTGGTGTGTGTATAGTAATTTACAATAGCATCAATAACTTGTTTTGGTTTTTGAACAGTGGCGGCATTGTCCAAATAAACCAATGGTTTGCCATTTACCTTCTCTGAAAGTATTGGGAATTGGTCGCTTATGTTAGTTATGTTGTACAACTCTTTAGTATTAATTTAATTTTACACCTCCCTTAGTCCCTCCTCAAGGAGGGAAGTGCGTAGGTTCACCTCTTGAGAGGGGCTAGGGGTGTGTTCTCTCACCCAATGCTCTATTTTTCTAATAACGTTATCAATCTGTTCAAAAATTTCTGTATCCGTAAATCTAAGAATAGTAATGTTTAGACTTTCAAGATACTTCTGCTTTTCAATATCTTTTTTTTGTACATCTTCTAGTGTATGTGAATAGCCATCCACCTCAATAGCCAACATTAATTCTTTACAAAAGAAATCACAAATATAATTACCAATAGGCTTTTGTCGGTGAAAGTCATACCCTAGTAATTTATCGCCTTTTAAATAGTTCCATAGCTTAATCTCAGACTTTGTGCTATTGTTGCGCAACCTACGAGCGAGTTCTTTTAGTTTTGGGTTATATGTAATAAATTTATGTTTCATATTATTTACACCTCCCTGGCCCTCCTCAAGGAGGGAATTAATGAATCTTCATAAAGTTTTCTTCCTTTAAAAAAATGCAAAGGAATACCCTGTGGATCTATCAAGGAAAAAAAGCGAACACCATTATCATAAGAATTAAGGTGCGTAGGAATAGTTGCGTTTTTGCTTTTTAATTTATTAATGTAGGTTTCAATATCATCGCACTCAAAAGCAATATGATCGGGCATTTTTTTGTTAATGCTGTTGCTTTCAATAAATAATTCGATAGACATATTACCACCAGGAGTTTTAATAAAAGCTTGCTTTTTGTTGTGATTCTCATCGGTTCCAATAAAAATGAAGCCAAGAAAATCGCAATAGAAAGAAATGGATTCTTCTATATTAGTTACAGGAATAGCTATGTGCCAGATGTCAAACATTATCCAATTTGTTGTTTATATAATTGCACTCTTGTGGTACACCTCCATAATTCCTCCTCAAGTAGGGAAGTGTGCGTAGGTTCCCCTCTTGAGAGGGGCTAGGGGTGTGTTTATACATAAAGTTGCTTTTCTATAATTTCTTTAATAGTCATTTGCAACTCTTCGTTTTTTATAGTTTCAATCACATCATTTGCAAAAGCATGTAATAAGAGCCTTCTGGCGGATTCTTCGCCAACTCCCCGTGCACGTAAGTAAAACAGGGCATCCGTGTCAATCTTGCCTGTTGATGAACCGTGCGAACACTTTACATCATCGGCATAAATTTCTAATTGTGGTTTTGCATTGATTGTAGCATCGTCACTCAACAAAATATTTTTGCTTGATTGATATGCATTTGTTTTTTGTGCATCCTTGCGAACAAATATTTTTCCATTGAATATTCCGGTCGACTTATCACTTAAAATTCCTTTGTACAACTGATTGCTTTGGCAATGCGGTTGCTGGTGGTCAACCAAGGTGTGATTATCAACGTGCTGATGGTTGTTTATTAAAAACAAACCGTTTAAATGTGCTTCACAATTGGTACCATTTAAAACAATGTTATGATTATTGCGTAACCAAGAAGTATTGATGGTAATTGTATTAGTATCTACGGTAGAATTTTTCTCTTGATTTATTTGTGTGTTAAATACTGCAGCTTTTTTAGTATCATCCGACTTAGATCCCAGCTGCAAGCGATAATAATTTATTTTAGAATTTTCTGCTGCTTGCATTTCCACCAAACTATTATAAACAAAGCCAACGCTACTACCTTTAATTATAGTAGTTTCAATAATTGTGGTTTGAGAGTTTTCTTCAAATACAAATAAATGATGCGGTTGAATTAAACAGTTTTCTTGGGAGGTAACGTAATTGATAATGTGAATTGGCTCTTCTACTATTGCGTTCTTTTCCAGATGAATAAATATACCATCTTCAAAAGCTGCATTGTTTAAGGCAATGAAAGGGTCTTGGTTTTTGGAAGAAAGTTGACCGAGATATGTATCTGCGATTTTATTGTTTTCTAACATCGCTTGTTTTAGGGATTGGATTTTAATAGTACTCCCAGACACTTCGACAGGCTCAGTGTGACTAGACGCCACAATAATTCCATTAATTGCAAAAACTTCGACTCCTCGTAGCTTAGGATAATTAAGGGTTTTGAATATGTCTGCATTAGGCGAATTTCCTTTTGAACTAAAGTTTAACTCTTTGAAGAATTTTTCTACCGGAGAATATTTATATTCTTCACTTTTTTTGTTAGGCAACCCTTGGTTTAACAAGCTATCAAGCGCTTGGGTTCGAAATGATTGATTGGCGTGTGTTGCAGCGGTACTTTCAAGATAGCTTAAAAGTGCTGTTGGTATGTTTGTTTTTATGGTTGTGTTCATTATAAATTAATTCTTTGTTCAAAGTTCTTTGTTGTTAGTAATTCAACTTCATGTCACAATTTGTGATATTAAGTTGTTAATCTATTAAACATTTAAAACCGCACAATTTCCCCTACACACCCCTCTATATCTCCTCCGCCAGAGGCGGACAAGCTCTCAAGGGGAGAATTTGACTTTCTAACTTTAAACTAACTCCTTCACCCAATCGTATCCGTTTTTCTCCAGCTCTAGCGCTAATTCTTTTCCACCTGATTTTACAATTTTTCCTTGATACATTACATGCACAAAGTCAGGAACTATATAATCTAGTAAACGTTGGTAGTGCGTAATAACAATAAACGATCTGTCTTTGTTGCGTAATTTATTTACACCGCTGGCTACAATACGCAAAGCGTCAATGTCAAGTCCGGAGTCAGTTTCATCAAGTATAGCTAAGCTTGGCTCCAGCATGGCCATTTGAAAAATTTCGTTTCGTTTTTTCTCTCCCCCGCTAAAACCTTCGTTAACACTGCGGTTTGCCAGCGTGCCTTGTAACTCCACCATGGCTTGCTTTTCCTTTACCAATTTTAAAAAGTCTTTTGCTTCCATTGCTTCCATGCCTTTGTACGCACGAATTTCGTTAATGGCCGTCTTTAAAAAATTGATATTGCTTACACCAGGAATCTCTATTGGATATTGAAATGCAAGAAACACGCCTTCTCTTGCTCTATCTTCAGGAGATAACTCCAATAAGTTCTTGTTTTTAAAAGTTACTTCTCCATCGGTAACGGTATAATCTTCGCGTCCTGCAAGCACACTAGCCAATGTACTTTTTCCCGATCCATTAGGACCCATGATTGCATGAACTTCTCCAGGTTTAACATTTAATGAAAATCCTTTTAGAATTTCTTTGTCTTCGATTCCTGCGTGTAGGTTTTTTATAGTCAACATAGTTTAAAGTTTAAAGTTGGAAAGTTTAAAGTTGATTCGTACCATACAATTCAGCACTTTCTTTAAATTTATTCCCTTTTATTTCGGTTGTTTGTAAATAACTCATTAATCCGGAAAGCATTTTGCTAACCTCAAGAACAATAGAGATTAGGGTATTAAATTCTTGTTCAGAAATATATTCTAAATCAAAGGAAACATAAAGCTGCGCTCTTAATTCTGCCGCAGAAGCCTTTGCTATTGATAAAAACTGGTTGAATTCTTTAGTACCATTTCTTTCATAACCCTCAGCAATATTAGATACGATAGAAATACTTGAACGTCTTATTTGATCGCGTAATCCAAAATCTTTTGAAAAAGCACCCGTATTAGATACTTTATATATTTCTTTGTTCAGCTGTCGTGCTTTTTGCCAAACTTTTAAATCCTCAAATCGTTCTATTGTTGCCATTAATATTATTTGATTTCAAACTTTCCAACTTTAAACTTTATAACTTTTTATCCCACAGACCCTTCTAGTGAAACCGCTAATAATTTCTGTGCTTCCACCGCAAATTCCATAGGCAACTGATTAAAAACTTCTTTGCAATAGCCGTTTACAATAAGTCCTATGGCTTTCTCTGTGTCAATTCCACGTTGTTTGCAATAAAACAATTGATCTTCTCCAATTTTTGAAGTAGTAGCTTCGTGCTCTACTATGCCTGATTTATCTTTTATTTCAATGTACGGAAATGTGTGTGCTCCGCATTTGTCGCCCATTAGCAAGGAATCACATTGAGAAAAATTTCGTGCATTGGTGGCACCTTTTGCTACACGCACTAATCCTCTATAACTATTATTACTAAAGCCTGCGGAAATTCCTTTTGATATAATGGTGCTGCGAGTGTTTTTTCCTAAGTGAATCATCTTGGTGCCTGTATCTGCTTGCTGGTAGTTGTTTGTAACAGCCACCGAATAAAACTCACCAACCGAATTATTTCCTTTTAAAATTACACTTGGGTATTTCCAAGTAATGGCAGAGCCGGTTTCAACTTGTGTCCAAGAAATTTTAGAATTATCTCCTAAACAAATTCCACGCTTGGTTACAAAATTGTAAATACCACCCTTGCCCTCTTTGTCGCCCGGGTACCAGTTTTGAACGGTGCTGTATTTTACTTCTCCATTTTTATGAGCTACAATTTCTACCACCGCAGCGTGCAACTGATTTTCATCGCGCATAGGAGCAGTGCAGCCTTCCAAGTAGCTAACGTAAGCACCTTCATCGGCAACTAACAACGTCCTTTCAAATTGGCCGGTACCGGCTGAGTTAATTCTAAAGTAAGTTGATAGTTCCATTGGGCAACGAACTCCTTTTGGTATATAACAAAACGAGCCATCGCTAAAAACAGCAGAGTTTAATGCTGCATAATAATTATCTGTATAAGGCACTACAGTGCCCATGTATTGTTTAATCAATTCCGGGTGCTCGTGCACAGCCTCACTGAAGGAGCAGAAAATAATTCCTTTCTCTGCTAACGTTTCTTTAAATGTAGTTTTTACCGAAACACTATCAATTACTGCATCTACAGCAATTTTAGATTCTACACCAGAAATACGTTTTTGTTCTTCGAGCGATATACCAAGCTTTTCGAAGGTTTTTAAAAGTTCCGGATCAACTTCGTCTAGACTGTTTAATTTTTTTTGTGGCTTAGGTGCCGCGTAATATATAATGTTTTGAAAATCTATTTTAGGATAATTCAAATGTGGCCAATACCGTGGCTCTTCTAATGTAAGCCAATGTTTGTAGGCTTTTAACCTATATTCCAATAACCACTCCGGTTCGTTTTTTTTCTTGGAAATAAATCGCACAATATCCTCACTCAAGCCTTTTGGGGCATTGTCCATTTCTATATCTGTGCTCCAGCCGTATTTATAATCGGAGGAGATGTGTTCTTCTATAGTTGTGTTCATCAGTTTTTTTGTTTACTAGTATTCAAGTTTGCCAGTTTGTTAGTATTTCAGTTTACGAGTACTATGAATACTTAAATTTTATTCCCTTAAAATCACTATCCTTTAAACTAGAAATTAAACCATTTATAATTTTTCTCACTTCTGTTATTTGGGGTAAAATATTTTTGTATTCGTTTTCTGAAAAATAGTTGAGTTCAAAAGCAATTTCAATTTGAGTTTTTAACTCGCCTAAAGACCCCAACGAAATATATAAGAATTGTAAAAACTCTCTGTTCCCTTTGCGTTCAAAACCCTCTGCAATATTAGATACAACAGAAATAGAAGATCGCCTCACTTGATCTCGCAATCCAAAGTCTTTAGAAAAAATCCCAACATTTGTAAGAGTATATACACCCAGTGCCAATTTTTTAGCTTTTTGCCAAGCTATTAAATCTTCAAACCTATCTATTGTTGCCATTTTTTACTAAAAACTGGTGAACTAACGAACTAAAAAACTATTTTATACTGCAAACGATTCCCCACACCCACAAGTTCTCGATGCATTAGGATTATTAAATACAAATCCTTTTCCGTTTAGTCCACCCGAAAAATCAAGCTCTGTTCCAACCAAGTATAAAAAGCTTTTTTTGTCCACCACTATTTTTATTCCCTTATCTTCAAACTGTTGATCCCCCTCTTTTAGTTCGGTGTCAAATTCAAGCTTATAACTCAATCCGGAGCAGCCTCCACCCTCTACACCAACACGAATAAAAGCACCTTCGGGCTTATTGTCTTGCTTCATTAAATGAAGTGCCTGTTGCTTGGCATTATCTGATACTGTTATCATAAAATCCCTATTTAGATTAATTCTAAATACAAAAATACCTAAAAATAGGTATTCCACCAAAAAATCTAGGTTATTAACAACTTAGCAGATTGTATTGTTTTGTATTGCACAAAAAATCCGCAAAATGAGTAACTTAAGGAGAATATGATAAAAGCCAGAAGTTCCTTATTCTTTCTACTTATAAGTCTTTCCGCTGTTATATCTGCACAACAATTAAACTGGGCAAAAGCTTTTAGTGGAACAATGGATGAAGAACCCAGAGCCATTGCAACAGATAAGTGGGGGAATATTTACACCACAGGGCTTTTCTATGGCACCGTTGATTTTGACCCAAATCTTTCCTCCTTAGCAAATAAAGCATCGCAGGGCGGTACAGATATTTTTATCAGCAAATTAGACTCTGTAGGAAATTTTAAATGGATAAAAAGCATCGGTGGTTCTGATTATGAGATGGGGAGCGCACTAGCGGTTGACACCTTAGGAAATATCTATGTTACCGGTTACTTTAGTGGCACTGTTGATTTTAATCCAAATGCCGGAACAGCAAGCCTTTCGTCCGTTTCGGGGTCGAATGATATTTTTGTGTTGAAACTCGATTCTGCAGGAAACTTTGGCTGGGTAAAACATCTGGCAGGAACTTCTTCTGAATATGGAACTGCCATTGCCCTCGACAAATCGATGAATATATTGGTAGCGGGGCATTTTACAGGTACTGTAGATTTTGATCCGAGCACATCAAATAAAAATATTTCTGCTGTAAACAAAGACGCTTTTGTGTGTAAACTAGACAACATGGGGAATTTTAGTTGGGCAATTAGCTTAACCGGAAGTAATGACGAAGAGGCCACATCCATTGCTACTACTAGCGTAAACGAAGTTATTGTTGCAGGAGGTTTTAAAGGCACGGTAGATTTTGACCCTAGCACATCCTCAAACTATATAACAGCAAGCGGGGGTTCGGATGCCTTTGTCTGCAAGCTTTCTCCAACGGGAAGCACTGTTTGGGTTAAAACAATTTCGGGTAGTGGCGATGAACGAATAAACGGTATTGCTATTGATAAAGACGAGAATATATATTCAACAGGCTATTTCAACGGAGGCGCAGCCGACTTTGATTCGGGGTTGGGTAGCGCTAATTTGGTTTCATCGGGCAACGATGCGTTTGTATGTAAAATGGGTTATGTTGGAAATTATATTTGGGCGAAACAGGTAGCTGGGGGCGGAAACAGTATTGCTTGGGCTATTGCGGTTGATGATAATGCAGGAGTTTTTACAACGGGATATTTTGAAAACACAAATGATTTTGACCCGGGCTCAGGATCACACACACTAAGCTCTACAGCTTTTTCATTTGATGGGTATGTTCAAAAGCTCGACTCGGCAGGTAATTTCACCTGGGTAGCTCCCGTTACCGGTTCTGGCGACCAAATGGGCTTGGCTATTGCTGTTAGCTACGACCGTAAAATTTATAGTACAGGCTACTTTTTCCAAACAGCTAATTTCAACCCTTCCGGCAGCCCTGTAGCAATTACAGCCAAAGCATTTGCGGATGTGTATGTTTACAAAATTTCGGAGAATCCGCTAGGTGTTTACAATACAAACAAATCACAACATCCATTTATTGTTTATCCCAACCCCGCCAGCACTGTTTTGCAAGTAAACTGGGAAGTAGAACAACAAACAATTAGAAAATATACACTAACAGATGTAACAGGGAAAATAGTTTTAAATAACGAAGTGGTATCTGCTACACGTATTGATGTATCTTCACTTAGTAGCGGTTTGTATTTTTTATATTTAAATGATTACACCACACCTATTAAGTTTTATAAAGAGTAAAAAAATATGAGTATCAAGAAAAAAATGCGCCCGGAAAGCTTAATGATGTCCTATGGCTACAAGCCAGAACTATCAGAGGGTGCAATAAAAAGTCCGATTTTTCAAACATCTACATTTGTGTTTAAAAACGCAGAAGAGGGAAAAGCTTTTTTTGAAGTAGCTTACGGATTGCGCGCTGCAAGGGAAGGGGAAGAACAAGGGTTAATTTACAGTAGAATTAATAATCCCGATTTGGAGATTCTGGAAGACCGACTAACCCTATGGGATGAGGCAGAGGATTGTGCCGTGTTTGAAAGTGGCATGTCTGCTATTACAACAGTATTATTAGAGTTTTTGAAACCCGGAGATTTATTGCTGTACAGCAACCCGTTGTATGGAGGAACAGACCATTTCATAAAAAAAATTCTTCCGAAATTTGGTATTCACACCCTTGGCTTTAAAGTAGGGCAAAGCCAAAAAGAAATAATTGAGTTGGTTGAAAAAAGCGGGCATGCAAATAGCCTTGCCCTTGTATATATCGAAACGCCTGCCAATCCAACAAACGACTTGATAGACATTGAGTCGAGCAAAGAAATAGCACGCAATTTTTCTACCATAGGAAAAGAGGTTTTGTTGGCAGTAGATAATACATACATGGGGCCATTGTGGCAACACCCCTTAAAACATGGAGCCGACTTGGTTTTATATTCTGCCACCAAATATATTGGTGGACATAGCGATGTAATTGCCGGTGCGTGTCTAGGCTCCAACGAGTTGATTAAGCGTGTAAAAACATTGCGTACATTTTTGGGCAACATGGCCGGCCCTTGGACAGGGTGGTTGCTGCTGCGCAGCCTAGAAACATTAAAAGCGAGAATGGATATTCAAGCATTTAATGCTACCAAAGTGGCTGAATTTTTAAACCAACATCCTAAAGTAGAAAAGGTGTATTATTTAGGAAATATAACAGCAGAACAAACAGAACAATACCATGTATTTAAAAAACAGTGTTTGAGTGCCGGTGCTATGCTATCCTTTGATATTAAAGGAGGAGAGCCGGCAGCATTTTCTTTTTTAAATAAATTAAAGCTAATAAAACTAGCTGTAAGCCTTGGTAGTACAGAGAGTTTGGCCGAACACCCATATACCATGACACATGCAGATGTTGATCAAGCAGAAAAAAAATATTTTTCAATCACCGATAAAATGGTGCGACTATCTGTAGGGGTTGAAAATTATAATGATATTATTGCAGATATGGAGCAGGCATTGAGTTAGTTTCTTTCTAACACACAGCTTACATTGTTGTTTAAACCCGCAATACCCTCTTTTGACATTTCGATATCATCACACTCTATAAGTGCGCCCGCTTTAGTTTTTGCACGAATTTCTTCTGTTTCAGTTTTTACAACAGCACCAGAAAAGGCGTCTGCATAAGTACAATCGCAATCGTATTTTTTTCTAAAGCACGATGACGTTAAAACGCTAACCGCTATAAGCACCAGAGATAATAATTTTTTCATTTAAAAAATTTTAGCAAATGTGTAGTTTAATAGCTATGGCTTCTGCAACCAATTCTCTATTTCTTTTTGGTCTAGCTCAAAATAATTAAGCGATGATTCCACAACCGAATTGTTTACCAAATAAATAGATGGCAGCTCTGTCCCGGCAAGAAAAATAAAGGGTCTGGCCGGAAGCATGCAATGTGGAATATTTTGGCTGCGTGTATCCTCAAAAAAGAATTTGAGTTTGTCTTCTTTTCCGTTTAAAACAAAATAGAGCGGTAAAGAAGGATTCAACTCTTTCATTATACGCAACTTTTTGGCGGCTACTCGGCAATGATTACACGTTAAACTAAAGAATGTAAGTACGTGTTTCCCTTGAGACAAGGATTTGGGTGGCACATTTCGCTTCGCATTAACATACAGTGAATCTAACTCTAACTTGAATGAACTATCTCTATTAGCATTTAAATAGGCTTCTGAATAAGATAATTGAATAGGGTTAAAAATGAACGGGATTAGAATAGAAGTAAGAGCCAAAAACAAAATTAAAAACAATCGAAATTTTTGTAACGAAAAAACATCGGAATGAAAGCGAGTTAAAACCCATACCAATACAGCTAAAACAATGTTTTTAAGAATGGCTTCCAGTGGGGTAAAAACAAGCATAGTACCAAAGCAGCCGCAATTACCATTATTACCATTAATTGCAATTTGCACAGCCAAATAAATGGTAAAAAAAGCAAGCATCCCCTGCGTAAAATAAAATATACGCTTGTTTAAATAGGTATTTAGCAAGAAAAAAACACCGATAAAAAACTCAATGGCAATAAGTAATCTAGCAATAAATGGAGATGTGTACCAGTTGCCCACACCAATATCTACAAAGGTGTATTCAAATGGCTCAATAGGAAATAGTTTGCTATACCCTGAAAAAATAAAGGTTACACCTATTAAAAGGCTAATAAGAATTAACGCAATTTTTCTAAACTTCATAAAGTCAAGATATAAAAAAAGCCTCGCAAATGCGAGGCTTTTTTTATTCAATGTAAAATAGAATTAGTCTAATGTACAAGTGTAGTAAGAGCTTGTTCCATTACCTTCACACCATGTTTTAGCATCTTTCTTTTTCAATTTTGCTGTGTAGCTAGTTGAAGAAGTAACACCCATGTAGTCATACTTACAAGTACAAGTTCTGTCTTTTTTGCAAGAAGCAAGAGAAGCTACGATAACTGCAGCTAAAAATACTAATTTTTTCATTTTTTAATTGTTTTTAAGGTTATTATGGTTGCAAATGTACACCCTTTTTTTAAAACACCAAAAATTGTGAACAAAAAACCAACAATTTTTCTTTGCGACTGAAAATCAATGAATTGCATTTGCCTTAGAATTAAAAAATGTGCTTTTGAGGCGCGCTAAATCTCTTTTTCGTCCGACTAATGTGTCATTCTATAAGCAAAAGGCGATTTTACTTTCTTAAACTAGGATCAATAGCAAATGCCTTATCAAAAAACGCTTGTGCCTTTTGTTGCTCGCCCATGTTTTGGTAGGTAATTGCCAAATTAAGATACGACTGAGCGGATGCAGGTTTTAATTGCATTGCCTTTTCAAACGCCCCCAACGCATTGCTAAATTGCTGTTTCATGGCATAAGCAATCCCGAGGTTTTCGAAAGCACTGGCATCATTAGGATTATAGGTTACTGCTATTTGTAAATACTTTATAGCATTATCGTAATCGCCAAGTAATTTGCCATACGTAGTGCCCAATGCAGCTTGCGTAAGAATGTGAGAAGGCTGTAGCTCCAAAACCCTCTTAAACGAGGCAAGAGAAGAATCGCCTTTATTTGCCTCTTGGTACAACATTCCTAGGGCATAGTGTGCATGATGAAACTTTGGATTAATTTGAACCGCTCGAGTAGCGTGCTTTACACCTAACGCGATCCATTCGTTTCTTTTCGGATTATTTTTGGTTTTATCATTAATTAATTCGTTTAATAAGTTATTTGCATAATAATATTGGGCTTTAGCGCTATTAGGAACTGTTTTAACGTCTGCCGCAAAAAGTGTGAGATTGTTTTTCCAGTCTTTGTTTCGCGAAATAGTTTTTGCCGAATAGAGCAATAGCAATAATAGTAATGGAATATGTAGTTTGGGTAAAAACTTTAGTTGGTTGTTTTCTTTAGGTTTAAAAACTATAGTAAACAATGCCGCCAAGACCAAACAAAACCCTAATGATGGCATGAATAAAAAACGCTCGCCCATTGGCGCACCAATATTGAATACTAAGTTTGACACCAAAGAAATAGTTAGCAAATAAAAAAATATGCCGAATGAAATAATAGGAAGTTTACGAATATTCTTGCTGGAAAAAAAAGCTAAAAATCCATACACAGCAATCGATACAAGCGCATATCCATTACTTATGGAAACATACGGTATTTGATTAAATGAATAATCGCTGGAAAGTGGATGAGGAAAAAAAAGAAGGGTTACGTATTTTCCCATGATAACCGCAATGGTGGCAAACTTGGTCATAAAATCAACACCCACAAACGGGTTTTCCATTACATCGGGATTTACCTCGGCACCAATAAAACCCACCAAATAAGCCCTTATAAGCACATACACAAATCCTGTAATAAAAAATGGGACCGACTTGCTTATACTTTCCTTAAATCCTTTATTAAGTAAGGAATAAAGCATGATAGGTAAAATAGCCAAAAATGTAATGCTGTTCTCTTTTGATAAAAGTGACAGAAAATAACAAACCAAAGAAGCGCCAAGACTCTTGGTTGCATTGGTCTTAAAATAAACCAGATACTGTTGAATAGATAAAATCAAAAATAGAAAACATAAAATTTCATCTCTACTTTTAATATTGGCTACTACTTCGGTGTGTATTGGGTGCGCTGCAAATAAAAGGGTTGCGGTGCTTGTAAGTAAAAAAGAATTGGGAATAAGCTTGTCAAGTGTATAATAGAGAAGAGCACACGTTAAAGCATACAATAAAATATTTACCAAATGGCTTACAAATGGACTTTCTCCGAAAAACTGATATTCTATGGCAAAGGTAACTAACGAAAGTGGCCGATATCTACCCCCTGTAAGCTCCAATCCTTTATCGTATATACCGGCAAAAAAATCTTGTGTTAACAAACTAGGTATTCCACTAATTCCTTGCTTTGTAAATTTATTTCCTGTTACAGCCACTGCATCATCAAATGCATAGCCATGATTCAAGGTGTTGGCGTATAATGCAACGCACAAAACAAAAACCACTAAAGCAAACTTGTTCTTTGCCTTTGCTCCAAGCGATTGAGCTTGTGTGCCTACGGATACACTTGCTTTTTTTTTCATTTTTGTTTGGCTATTACTTCGAAATAATGTAGAAATAATTAAACCATTGGAAAAGTAATAAAAAATGTAGTACCCTTATCCACCTCTGATTCAAACCAAATGTTACCACCAAAACTTTCAATACTATTTTTTACCATAGACAACCCTAGTCCCATTCCTGTTGTTTTGGTTGTAAAGTTTGGGGTAAAAATCTTTTGTTTCATTTCATCGGAAATGCCAATTCCATTGTCTCTTATCTGCAACACCACACGGTCAGATTCCTTTTCTAGGTATATATCAAGTTTGGGCTCTCTCTTCTCGGAAACCGCTTGTGTTGCATTCTTTATAATATTAGATAGCGCTCTACTCAACTGAATTTTATCTGCTGAAATAAAAATTTCCACATTACTATCAAAATGTGTGTTTATTGCGATAGTATTTTTATACAACTCGGTTGCTCCCATAAGCAGCTCGGTTAGATTAATTTTCTCGAGATTAGAAGTAGGCATTTTCGCAAAATCAGAAAAGGCCGATGCAATAAGAGATAGCGCGTCAATTTGTTCGAGCAACGATGTTGTAATCTTTTCGAACTTGCTTTCAAAATCGTCTTTACTCACCTTTTGAATTCGCTGCAAGTGCTGTATATTGAGCTTCATAGGAGTAAGCGGATTTTTTATTTCGTGAGCCACTTGCTTTGCCATTTCCTTCCACGCGCTTTCCCTTTCGCTTTTAGCTAGTGCAATGGCGCTGCGTTCTAATTCTAAAACAGTTCTATTGTATTCAGCAACCAATTTGCCTATTTCATCGTCTTTTATCCAATCGATTAATTCGTGCTTTTTACCCAACGTAAGAGTGCTCAGTTTTTGCTGAATGAGCTGCAATGGACTTGTTAATTGATTGGCAATACTAATTGATACTAGTACTGAAAGTACAAGCAAAACACTATATATGTTAATGATGGTAGATAAATAAACCGCAATCTCCTTATCGTATAATTTTTGTTTCGCAAAATACGGAAGATTGATGTAGGCAATATCATCGCCACTCTTATTCTTAAACGGAATATATCCAGATAAAAAAGTGAGCTTACCTATTTGTTCGGAATGTATATACCTAGATGCCGATTTTTTGTTTAACTGCGCAAATGCTAACGGGTTCATTTTGTCTGATAGTAAACCTTCTTCAAATATTGCCATACTAGAGGAAGCTATTAAATCTCCCTTTATGTCATATAAAATAATATCAGTAGAAAAAACGTTGGCGTATTTAGCTAGAATTGAATTTATATATGGTCTGTAATTCTTATCTAATGTAAATTCGTTGCCCAGCTTATGTTGTAGCTCTTTGTGTATAGAATTTATTTTCTGATTCAAGCTATTTTCCATTTCGTTTTTGTTTAGGCTTTTAATAAACCCAAGAATAGAAATAGCAAATACAGTACACGCCAAAAACACCAGTAATGCAAGTATGGTCTGGGTTTTCCATTTTAAAGTAGAGAATATTTCTTTAGCCTTGTTTGTATACAGCAGAAAAAAGAAATACACCAACAACACAACTAGTCCACTCAATGAAAAAAAGACAGAAAAAGCAGACAATTTACTGATATACCCTACTGCTGCTTTACTGATAACTACGTTGGTTTCGGGTGTTGGAGAAAAAGTAAAATGAAGGTAATCCTTGTCGGATAAACTGCTGTACAAAAATGGGTAATAGTATTTTCCGTAATTAGCAACGAGTTTTTTCTCCTTATATACTGCATAGGAATATTGGCTTATATCAAACTTTAAAATTAATTTTTTATCGAGCAGTAGCTCCGGAAACCCACTATTCTCAGTAGTAGCACGCGATTCAAACTTTACATACAGGTGTGCTGGCTTGTGATTACTAGTTGAGGTGTATAAGGGAATCTTTGCTAAATAGTATTGCTCCTTATCCTTCGAAATAAAAAAAAATTTATCGCACGAGGTTGACTCTCCGTTTGTAAAAATAAGTTCATCGAAATAAGTATTGTTAGTAAGCTCCGGCTGCAAACTATTATGAAGCGGATAGCAAACAGAATCGAATGCAAATGCCTTTATTGAATACTTGGTCCAATAGTTTCCAAAATAGTTAGCATACAAAACATTCTCAAACCTAGAAAATGTTGATGGCGTCAAACTACCCAATAAAGCGGTATCGGTAGATAATTTATTGCTAACCTCCTCAAACAAATACTCCGCAATTACATCTTTCTCTTCCGCCAGCTTATCAGCAAAAGAAGAAAGATTGTTAAACTCTTTCTCAGAATTTTTCCTCTCAAACAAATAAACGGTATAGGCAGAAAAAATAATAATATAAATCAACCCAACAGCAAATGGTGTAATTTGACTTCTTGTTCGATATAAAAAAATAGTGTACAGCAGCACCACTAAAAATAAGGTTGTGCTTAATTCTACAAAATACAAGTCGGCAAAAACAAGCACAAGACAAAACCCTATAACAATTGACGCTATTGAATACACTGCTTTTGAATGGTACCTAATAGAGGTTGTTGTAGCTCGTACAAAAAAATAAATAGAAAATAAAAACACCAATAAATTAAATATTCCTAATAAGCTGTAAATGTTCCATGAAAGAATATTGTTGAGCTGAAATACGGCTGTGGAATTAAAGACAAAGCTTTGTATTAGGTATAAATAATTGTCGATAACAAAAATAGATAGACAAATCAATGCTACAGAAAAAAGAAACCAAAATAGCGGAGTGTGTTGAGTAGCTCTTTTAAGTTTTTGGTTTACCACATAGGTAAAGAGTAACAAAAGCAGGGTGTTCACAAAAACCATTCCCATAGAGCTTAACCAATAACTATTAGCATCGGCAAACAGTTGTGGGTTAAAAAAATCTAATTCAAACAACACCTTAGGAATTCGGTAGGTGTTAACGAGAAGAGCAATGCCTATTAAAAAGGACCCCAAAAGAACAAGAAAATAAAACGGATTTGAGATTATTTCTGACAGCCAACCAATTACCAAGCGTAATATAAGCAAGAAAGAAAGTGTGTAGAGCAGTATTGCCGTAAACTGTAATGCAGTATTGGTTGTGGTACTAGAGTAAAATCGTAAATAAAAAAGTGTGTTCTTTGATAACGATACAACAGGAATACAATTTGGAGCTTTCTGCATTAACAGCATGGTTCCGGAGGGAATATTCGAATCAAAGACAAAACCATTTTGCAAATACTCGTTTTGGTGCGGCCACTCCCTTTTTAGCAATAATAAAGAGATAATAACAGTCGAGTTGTTTTGTCTTCTCTTTTTAAGCTGATAATAGCCGGTCTGAAGTTTTAAAACTTGTAAAGTATCTGGTATTTGCAAAACATCGGTGGGCAATTGAACTTTATTAGAGCTCCAATACACACAAGAATCGTTCTTAAAACGAAACAGATAAATACCGTTTTGCTCCAAAGACTCCAACCAATCGGGACTTTCGGAAGAATAATTGGCGTTGGCTTGTTCCCCAAATCTTGTCAACTCAACCTCTTGCGCTTTCTCTTTTTGATGGTAAACGGTTGTAAAATTCTCTATTAATTCCTTAAACCCAACACTCCTTTTTTGCTCGGCAATAAAAGCACCGGCAAAACTTAACAAAGCCAAAAAAAGAATTAACAAATATGTATTTCTAGAGCCCAATACTAAGTATATGAATGTTTGATTTGTTAAATATATTAGAAACTATTGGGTATTTAAAACTAGGGAATAAAAACCGTTGCATAAATCTGTATTCTAAAGCATTTTCGTGATTTTGACTACTTAGAAATAATTAACCAAACATGCCGTCTTACTTTAATACAACTGATTTAACCCTAAATAGACAGCTAGGAAATACAACTGCCTACAACTAAATATTAGTAAGGCTTTTAGGGGTTTGAATAAGTAAGGAAACCTTACTAATACTAAGTTGGGGTTACCCGTACTAAGACAGATAGTGCGCTTTTTTCAAAAGCTTCTACTGTCTAATTACGGTTTAATTTTCTTTCGCTATTTTTATGAATGCTAGTATTCATACATTTATTTGTTTTTGCAGGGATCCTATTTCTACTTTACAAAAAAAGAAACCTCACCACATTTACTTTTGCATTTCTAATCATGGGAATTTTGTTTGGGTACGATTTCCCAACAATAGCGCAAGAGCTGAAAATAATTAGCGACATTTTTCTAAAACTAATCAAAACAATTATAGCTCCTCTTCTTTTTAGTACACTGGTTGTGGGAATTGCGGGGCATTCTAATTTGAAACAAGTAGGTAGAATTGGAATCAAATCAATTATATATTTTGAAATAGTAACCACATTTGCTCTTATCATTGGACTTGCAGCTATTAATATTACCAAAGCGGGAGTTGGTGCACCTATTCCGCCCGATGCAACACTACCTGAAAATTTAGTTGGAAAAGCTCAATCTGCACACGATATAATTTTACATATATTCCCCGAAAACATTGCTAAATCTATCGCAGAAGGGCAGGTATTACAAATAGTAGTATTTAGTATATTATTTGGTGTTGGAATGGCAATGGTAAAGGATGAAAAGAAAAAGCCATTACTAACCGTGATAGAAAGTATTTCGGAAGTAATGTTCAAATTTACTCATTTGGTTATGTACTTGGCTCCCTTAGCCGTTTTTGGGGCTATTGCCTATACGGTAGGAAAGTATGGATTGGGGGTTTTTGAAAATTTGATACAATTGCTACTTACTCTCTATGGTGCATTAGTTGCGTTTGTTTTACTCATACTCTTGCCCATTGCTCTCTTAGTAAAAGTTCCCATCAAAAAATTTATACAAGCCATAGAAGAACCTATTATGCTTGCATTTGCTACGGCAAGCTCCGAATCGGCTTTGCCATCTGCCATGGAAAACTTAGAAAAATTTGGTGTGCCTCGAAAAATTGTTGCCTTTGTATTGCCCACCGGATATAGCTTTAACTTAGATGGAACAACTCTTTACCTTTCTCTTGCTTCGGTATTTGTGGCACAAGCAGCAGGAGTTGATTTAAGCTTATCGCAACAAATAATAATGGTGCTTACACTGATGCTCACCAGCAAAGGCGTAGCCGGTGTTCCGCGTGCATCTTTAGTAATTCTATCTGCAACAGTTGCTTCCTTTCATTTACCGCCAGAACCAATTTTAATTATTCTAGGAATTGACGGTTTAATGGATATGGGACGCACTGCAGTAAATGTATTGGGCAACTGCCTTGCAACTGTTGTGGTAGCGAAATGGGAAAAAGAGATGTAGCATTTTTGCTACATGCTAAACAAAAAAAGATTCTTCACTATTGTTCAGAATGACAAACTCTATAATAAATGGAAAAAGGATATTTATTAAATAGCATTTCAGTTTTTAAAACCTACCAACAACTTGCTGATAAAGCATTGGCACAAATCTCTGAAACCGAAAAAATATTTTGGTTACCAAACAAAAACAGCAATAGCATTGCCATTATCATGAAACACATGGCGGGTAATATGCTATCGCGTTGGACCGATTTTTTAACCACGGATGGAGAAAAGGAATGGCGCAACAGAGATACAGAATTTGAAATTGATACTCACAACAAAGAGGAATTACTATTGTTTTGGCAAAAAGGTTGGAGCGTTCTATTTGCAACGCTTACAAGCCTAAACGAAAATGATTTAGAAAAAATAATTTTTATTCGAAACGAACCACATAAAGTGTACGAAGCTATTAACCGTCAAATTGCTCACTACGCGTACCACGTAGGACAAATTACTTTTCTTGCAAAAATGATTACTGACGAAAACTGGAAAACACTTTCGATTGCAAAAGGGAAATCAAATGAGTTTAATCAATTACACCATGATTCGAAAAGACAATAAAATCATCTTATTTGTTTTTTTAACAATTAGCCTGTTTAATTATTCGCAAACCTGCAATCAACTTGGGATACAGCACCAAGCGGATATACCATCGGTATGCTCAACAATGGTTATGACCATGATTCATGATGTTCAAAACAGACCTTATTTGTATGTTGCAAATAAAGAAGGTGGGCTAACTATTTACGACATATCTACCATTTCCACTCCGTCATTAATTGCTTCGGTTCTCACAAAACAAATTGACACACTTGATGTAATGCACTTGACACAAAAAGGTAATTATATATACTTAGCTACAGGCAATCATTTTAGCAACAATCAATATTCCGGAATGGCTATCATTGATGTTACAAACCCTACAACTCCAATAGTTACCGATTCATGGAAGCATACAAATAAAGGAGGAACCGGAGTTATTAAAGTAGAAGGTAACTATGCTTACTTGGGAGCAATGACAAATGGACTATTAATTTTAGATGTTTCAAACCCATCAAACATTTCCTTTGTTTCTCAATTTATACCCACAATCCATTATCCTGTCTCTTCACCCAACCCTGGGTTATATAACGCCCGAGGAATGGAAGTAAAAAACGATATCGTATATTTGTGTTATGATGCAGGTGGACTCAGGGTAATTAACTGTGTCAACAAATTTTCCCCAAAAGAAACCGGACGATTTTGCAATCCGGCATTATATGTCCCACTTAACTTGCCAAGAGCATACAACAATATTGTATTAAAAGATACACTTGCTTATTTAGCTGTAGATTATTGTGGAATGGAGGTTATAAGCATTGCAGACACTTCGCAGATGAAGTTAGTGGGCTGGTGGAATCCCTATAACTGCCCAACCAACAACTGGTTTACTAGCCCTGTACATGCCAATGAAATTGCACTTGATACAACTTTGAATTTAACATATCTATCAACCGGCAAGTCTGATTTACTAATCATTGATGTTACCAACCCATCACAACCCGATTCTTGTAACTTTTATGGGGGTAGTTTAAACTCAATTGGTACATGGGGGGTAAGTATTCATCAAAATAAAATATTTCTATCCTACATATGCACGCTAGGAATTCCCTTTTCTTCTAATTGGACAGGTATAAAGATTCTAACGTACAACTCAACAAACACAAGCCTATTAAAAAATTTCACAGAGTACTTTTCAATCTATCCAAACCCTTCTGCAGATTTCATTACAATAGAACAAAAAACTAAAAGCAAAAACCGTCCTACCATTATAAAAATTACGAACATGTTAGGTAAGGTTGTTATGGAAAAAATAATTTCAGGAGAAAGAGAAACAATTGATACTCGAAATTGGACACAAGGACTATACAACGCTACCATAAACGAATACTCGACTAGAATAATAATAGAATAATTTTCCTATTAAGATTCCATTTGTTAAGCGACTGCACCTACCAGATTGACTATTCGAATAAACCGAAAATAAAAAAATCGCAAAAAAAACGTATTTGTCAGGTATGAATTAGCTTGTATTATACCATTTATACAAAATATTATTTATTGTAAATATTTGTATAACAACCATTTATATAAAATAATGTGCTTTTAAATTGAAATATTATTGTGATTTTTTTTTGCGTGGTATTGTTTATTAAAATAATTTCGCCACAACTTAATTAAGCTTCAACTAACCCATGAAAGCAAAATTAAACGCAAGTATTTGCGTTTGTTTATTGTTATTATATAGTATTAATGCGAATTCTATAACAAGCATTAATTCAAAAATTACATCAATAATTACTGATGTAAAACATACTTTATTTTATTTATCAAAACATAGTAAAATAGCCATCCATTCAATAGGGGTGGGCACTACACAAAACAGACTAACCAAAACTGCAAAGTGCATATTAACAGGAAATCCAATTTGTTTCTTTCTAGCAAGTAAGAATGAAAATATTTTCAAAACAATTTCAAACCCATCAATCTCCAATCTGCCCTACACAAGTTCAACAATCTATTCCTCACAATCAGCTTGTTATATTTTTTGTTGGAGATTCAATCTCCAATCTGCGATAAAATTTGATTTGACACCAAAGGTATCACCAGCATACATTTGCTACAACTTAACCACCCAAAACCCATGAAAGCATTAAAAACAATACTTGCATTTGTATTCTTTCTATTACTTATGTTTGAAAGTAAAGCCACACACATTGTTGGTGGTGAGATTTATTACACCTCCCAAGGAAATAATAATTACTTGATTACACTTAAGTTGTATAGGGATTGTATAAATGGGCAAGCCCCCTACGATACACTAGCTGCAATAGGAATATTTAATTCATCGAACACACTGGTTGATTCTATACTTATACCATACCAATTCAATTCAATAAATGTGCCTTCGGTATTAAACTACCCTTGCGTAAAGTCAACATCTAATGTTTGCGTAGAAGAGGCTATTTATACAGCAACAATTAACCTTCCTCCAATTGCAGGCGGTTACAACATTGTGTATCAAAGATGTTGTCGCAATAACACCATTTCTAATCTTTCTAGTCCTGGCAGCACTGGTGCAACATATCAAATTACAATACCAGATACATCATTAGGAATAAATAGTAGTGCATATTACAATAGCTTTCCGCCTATATATTTATGTGCCGGAAAACCTTTTTCTTTTGATCATGAAGCAACCGATCCAGATGGAGATTCGCTGGCATATGAACTCTGCAATCCGTTTGATGGTGCCAATTCTTATACCCCTATGCCACAGCCCCCATTTAATCCACCCTATAGTAGTGTTAGCTATGTAGGCGGATATTCTGCTATCAAACCATTTGGTGCATCATCTGCATTTTCAATTAACCCCCAAACAGGATTAATTGCTGGTACCCCAAATAATACTGGGCAATATGTTATTGCTGTTTGCGTAAAAGAATACCGTAATGGTAATTTACTGTGCATCAACAAACGTGATTTTCAGTTCAATGTTGTAAGCTGTGCTCCTACTAAAGTTATTAGCATTCAGGCTCAACAAACATTTTGCTCGGGATTAACAATTAATTTTTTTAGCACGAGTACAAATATTACTAAATACCACTGGGATTTTGGAGATGTAAATTTAACTAACGACACATCTCACTTCGTAAACCCATCCTATACATACAACAACCCAGGTACATACACCGTTACATTAACCGGAGACCAATTTGATTCTTGCTCGGTAACTACAAAAAAAACATTCAAAGTATATCCTTTATTCTCCCCAACACTTACCGCTCCCGCCCCACAATGCTTAACAGGAAATAGCTTTGGGTTTTCAATTGCGGGTCCTGTGCAAGGTGCACCCACAACAGATTATAGTTGGAATTTTGGAACATCTGCCACACCGGCAAGCTCTACCGCTGATTCTCCTGGTGGCGTGAGCTATTCTTCAACTGGTAACAAAATTGTAAAAGTTACCTTATCGGAAAATGGTTGTACAAAGGTGCTGACAAAAACAGTTACAATAAATCCAATGGCAACAGCGGATTTCAAAATGAAAAAATTAAAAGGGTGCGCTCCTTTTACCGTCAATTTTGTTGACACCACAAATGCTTCCGGCAACATACTAAACTACCATTGGAATTTCGGAGATGGAGACTCTTCTCAACTTTCATCCGTAGCACATACATATGTTCCGGGGATTTACAATGCTAGCTTACAAATATTAGCCACAAATAATTTTGGGTGCAACAAAGTATTTGATTTTAAATTGGACAGTTTAATAACTGTTTTTAAAATGCCAACAGCAAGTGTTACCGCCACACCATTATTTACAAACATGGTAGAGCCAGATATAACATTTACAGATCTAAGCTCAAATGGAACAAATTGTCTTTTAGATTTTGGGGATGGGACATCTATCAATGTGTGTGATTTTCTATCAGAAAAACACAGTTATACAGAAGCCGGTATTTATAGAGCTCGCCAAATTGTAATGACCGACTCCATCTGCTCGGACACATCAGATGTAACAATAGAAGTTGATTCAGACTATGTATTATACGTACCCAACGCCTTTACCCCTAATAACAATGGGCAAAATGAAGTATTTGCACCGAAAATTTCTGGCGTTGTAAATAACTATATATTCAGAATTTTTGATAGGTGGGGAAATAAAGTATTTGAAACAACCAACACCACTGATGGTTGGAACGGGTATTACAACAACAGATTATGTCAGATTGATACTTACATATATAAAATAGATTTTAACAACGCACTCACAAATAAAAGTAAAACTGTTATGGGTTGTGTTAGCTTATTAAGGTAGTTCTTGAAAAACGTTTAATAAAAAAGGGGGCTCGAAAAAAGCCCCCTCACATTAACGTATTTTATCTCTTATTCTTTATCACTTAAATCAATATCCAAATCATCTTTAGACACCACATCTTCATCTTTCGAAGGCGCTAAACCTTGTTTAGTTAAATCAGCTGTTAGTTCCTCGTCTTTGGGGGCGTTAACTAATAATTCGTTTTCCTCGGCTGTAAATCTAGACTCTTCTGTTTCATTTCCTTTATTAGCCGCTATTGCTTTTTTGGTATAAATTCTTGCAATTTTAGAGTGTTGTACAGCACGCACCAACATACCTTTTGCATATAGTTGCTTTGCGTAACGCTGATGAGAAATTGCCTTTGATAAATCGCCTGTGAAATTTTTATTTTTTTGCACTTGAGCTTTTGCTGCTTGTATAACAACAGCTGTTCGTCTTAAAAAGGCTTTTGTTTTCGGTTTGGTTATTGGAGGGCGTTTCATTTGTCCTGAGGCAACAGCTCTGTTTTGAGCTGCATTTCCTGATGCTGCATCCGACTGTGCAATACTTACATTGGCACAAAATAAAAACATAATTGCTGCCGCAACTTGCATTACTGTATTTTTCATATTCTATCTGTTTTGTTGTTTGACTTAAGTTAAGTCATTTGGTTTAATTTATCAAATAGACAATTTGGTAAAAACCATCATTTACAACAATACTTTATTCGCAACACGCTGTTTTTCAATAAAATAAATTATAAGTGGTAGAAAAAACTACTTTTTGAAACCAACGATTATCGATTTTGTGTTTTGACTTAACACATTTTGTTTGGTATATTAAATATCAAACTTAACCCATAAGTTCTTATGAAAGCAACCACACCAGCCTTATTGCTGTTGTTTACTTCTAGTATACTATTAAGTACAACAACAAATTTTGACAACGATGGATGTGCCAAACATCTTAAAGAACATGGAATACCAGATTCTTTAATCCCGGGTTACATTCAAAAAATTAACGCAGCCAATAAAAACAAACAAGAACAGGCTAGCTACAAAAACAACGGTAATGTAGCGCCATTGGCTTCTTGTACCAACATGGACTTTGAATATGGCAATACAAATGGTTGGACAGTTACAGGTCCCAGCAATATTACATCAGGCAATGGAACAGACCCCTATTGCGGATTTCCCGTTGTTTGTCCTGGTGGAAATTTTTCTTTGAAGTTGGGTGATATTAATGTTGTGCAAAATTCGATGGCAACGCAAACATTTATCGTAAACCCAGCAACACCTGTGTTCATTTTAAAATTTGCCTTGTGTATTTTAAATTATCCTCACTCGCAATCGGAGGCGGCACGCTTAAAAATAAGATTTAAAGATGCTTCCGGAACTGTTATTTCTTGTATTAATTACGATTGCTTTTATTCTACACAAACAGGGCCCGTTGGTGTTCCTAATTTTTCAACATCAACAATACAAGCTCCAAATACCATGGGACAAATGTTTACCGTAAGTTATGTTCCATGGCAAAATATAAATATTGATTTAACTCCTTTTGTTAACCAAACTGTAACTATTGAAGTAATTAACGACTGGTGCGTCTATAATGTGGATTGGGCTTATTGCTATATAGATGCAGAATGTGCTCCGGCCAACAAAGTATTGCAAACAGATGAGTTTTGCGGAAACAGTGTTACCACCATTTGTGGTCCGGCCGGCATGCAAAACTATGCATGGACAGATCCTAACGGAACCCCTATCAATACAACAAATCAATGTATCACCACAAACGTTCCCGGTAATTTTCAATTGGTATGCACTCCATTTATTTCTTGTGTGAGCTCCTACAACTATGCATACACGCTTCCTCCGGCACATGATGTTCCTGTTGCTGCATTTACAGCACCCTCTGTTTGCTTAGGAAAACAAACTGTTTTAACCGATCAATCTTCCATTACAAATGGCTCCATCAATGGCTGGAATTGGTCGCTAGGTGATGGCAATAGTTTAACTACACAAAACGGAAATTACAACTATACAGGCTCCGGCCCATACACTGTTAAGTTGGTGGTAGAAAGTGATTTTGGTTGTAAAGATTCTTTACTGAAAATTGTAGATGTGTATGACACTGCGATTGTAAATTTTTCTGCAAATAAATTAGCCGGCTGCATGCCGCTTTGCACAGACTTTTCAAACCAGACAGTAATTAATAGTGGTTCGATAAATAATTGGGTTTGGGATTTTGGAGATGGAAATACTTCTTTTCAACCCAATCCCAATCATTGTTTTGCAAATGATGGCAGCTACAGAATAGGGTTAACTGTTACATCAGACAAGAGTTGTACACAAACATTTAATATCAATAATTATATTACAGTATACCCGATACCAAATGCCGATTTCACAATTAACCCAAGTGAAACCGACAATTTGGATCCAACCGTTTTATATACAGACCAATCATCAGGGGTAACTAAATTTTATTGGCACTTTGGCGATGGAATGGTTGATTCTACTACAACTAATCCTAAACACATTTTCCCATATCTAGAGAATCCTAACGAACAAGAAACATACACCACCACACTTTATGTAATAAATGAGTTTGGTTGCAAGGATTCTGCTGTAAAAAAAATAACAGTAAAGCCAACCTTTACTTTCTTTGCGCCCAATTGTTTTACCCCTAACGGTGATTTAGATAACGATGGATTTAACGGTGTGGGAATGGGAATAAAAGAATACCAATTATGGATTTTTGACAGATGGGGAAACATCGTTTATACAACAGGACAAACAGAATCTCCCGAAAAATCAATTCCTTGGAATGGAAAGGCAAATAATGGATCTGCGCTTGCACAAGAGGATGTATATGTTTGGAAGGCCGCTGTTTTAGACGTATTTGATGGACGCCATTCGTATGTGGGACACGTGTCGTTGCTTCGATAGCTTTTTATTACTAATACAAATGCAATAGAATAAACCGTGTTACTACTTCGGTTTTATAGGTATCCAAATTTCTTCCTCCGAATTTGGATCGGCATTTTTATATTTTTCTCCCATTATTTCAAAATGAGGCCTTTGGTCTAATACGTAGACCGAACTCGGCAGCCAAGTTCCAAAAATGTATTCAAATATTTTAGTATCTGTATTTAATCCTTTGTAATAAAAAACTGCATACAGTCCACTTACTAAGGTGAAAGCTTGCATTCCTTCGGGAATTTTCTCAAAGTCTGGAACTTCAATTAACGCCCACTTTTCAAATTCTGTACTTGGATTAAAATTATCAAAATAGGAAGGCTCATAAACTTGCAAGGAAAACAGTTCCGTAGTCAAATTATTCGTTATTTCTTTTCGCCTTGGCATAAAACTACGCCACAGTTCTACAGTTTTATTATTGGTTAGGGAAACTTTCAAATTTTTACCAATGAGCTTTTTTTCTTTTAGCGTTTCAATTCTTGGTTGCATATTTTTTTGCGAGTAAATTTTAATACGGTATTCTAAATAGATTTTTATTCTTCTTTATCATACATTTTCATTCCTTTAAATAGTCTATTGATTGTTTTTGCTAGCCTATTTATTTTTGTTTCCTCTTTCTTAGCCGAATAAATCCATTGTATATAGTATTTACGCTCGCTTTCAGATATTGAATTGAAAAAGCGCAACGCTTCCGGTTCATCTTGCATACAAAGCAACATTTCCTCCGGTACTTCTAAGGGTTCATTGTCGGGATACAAAATTACATGAACACTATCTCCTTCTTTCTTCCCAATTTTTTTTCGAATCTCCGCTCTCACAGGTAAAAAGAGCATTCCATTACCCATTGGCATCAAATGGTATTTTTTTATCTCATAACCATCAATAGTTCCTTTAACCTTTCTCCAACCAAAGTGTGCTTTTTTGTCTTGTTTAATTTCGGGTATACGCGCAAAGGTCCAACCTCCTTTGCCATGGAATTTTTCTAATGTGTATTTTTTATTTATTAATGGTTTTTCCACAATACAACTTAATTGATTCTGTTAGACGATGCTGCTTGTGTGTAAATTTCTAAAAAAGTCTGCTCTGTAATTTTGCTTCTCACATAAAAAGGCAACCAATCATCGCTTACAAAAGATTGACTTTTTTTATCTCCTTTATTAAGTAATCTCGATTCAAAATCAATCCACATTTTTTTTATTTGCTCATCGGATTTTTGCTTTATTGATGCCTTAAGTATCTCAACAAAATCAACCAATTGCCAATTGGAAATTTTATTTTTTTTAATAAAATAATCCGCATTCTTAACCTCCAACTCTAAATTATACATGGCTGACTCATTAAGAATAGCCAAGTGCAATAGATTGGTATTGATTGACATATTCATATGAAGTTGAGAGTTCAATTCCGTTAATTTATTTACCCAATAGTAGGCTTTGTTATAGTTACCTTTTATCATATGCGCAATACAGGCATATTTAAAAAGATCGTAATAATTCCTAACGGTTAAGTTGTAGGTACGTTTAACAAATTTCTTTTCAATAAAATAAATAAGCTCGTCAAGACGTCCTGTTTTATAATAAAATAGACTATTGTTTATATCAATGATTTCCTGCGTTTGCTCAACATAAAACGTATGTATTTTTTTTGTTATCAAATCTTTGTTCAATACACTTAACTCCTCCATCGATTTTTGCCACTGCTTCCCAAATAAATTGTATTTACTTAATAAGCGCAATTGCTTCGAGATAATAAGGGTATAATAATACAAGTCTATAGAGCTGTGTGTGACTTGTACATGGTGATATGCCAGTTTTTTTGCATGCATAATAGCCGACAGTGCTTTCTTTATATTTCCGATATCAAAATAAAGTGTACCTAATAGAAAATAACAAGCCTGTTTTTCTCTTTCTCCTTTTACATCTTTCTGTTTAGCAAGAATTTCTTCTATCCACTCTTCGTAATTTTTTATATCTACAATTTGCTTGTATTTGTGTATTCTAAAAAAATTTAAATCGAATAGAAGTCCCGTTTGCGAAGAGCAATAGGCAATTCTTGAAGACATTATTTTCGCTTTGTCTTTTAAACTCTCAATGGTTGGGCTGTTAGCCAGTTCTGTTATAAGCTGCAACTCATAACACATTATGTTAAGTTGATATGCTCCGTGAGTTTTACATTGCTCTACTACTTCATTTAATATTTTATTTGCGTCTGCGAAAAGCCCCTTTTCAACTAGCACAGAGGCTCTCATGTACTCTAATGTAAGCTCGTGTATTGCTTGTTGAGACGAATTTGTAATTACAAGAGTATCTAAAATATGTTTGTTAAGTGCAGACTTTAATTTCCGTAAATACCCATTATTAAAAACAAAGGGATTATCCTTCATCAATAATTTCTCATCATAATTTTTTGCTTTCACTAAATAATTGAATAGCAACAACAGATGCGATTTAGGCTCTATTGATTTTTTTATTTCATTGCGCTCATATACAGATAGTTTATGTATAAGATTAAATAAAGGCGATACCACAGACATTGGTTGCAATTGGTTTTACTGGAAATTTACTTACTATCTGTCAAATATAATAGTGAAAATCAAAATAGAGAATCGGAACAACCCTAATTCACAATTGCCTGAAAGTCAACCATTGCCAAATGCTTAATTGCAAAAACCCAAGAACAACGCCCATCACATTTTCTTGAATTGTGGTTATAAAGAGAATAGTTTTGCGGCAACTTAACCAGTTAAAAAATAATATCATGAAAGCAAAAACAACCCAATTATTTTTGCTGCTTTTAGTTTCATTAAAACTAAGCAGCAGTGTTCAAGTAAAAAACCTTAATATTCGCTTAAACACCAATGAGTCTATTAGCGTAGACATTGACAGTGATGGCACATCTGACTATAAATTTACGGTCTCCTATTTTCCGGATTTATATCAGGGATCCTACGAATATTTTGTTGGAATAAAATCGATTAATAGCATCAACTCTGTTTCTAGTGGGCTTGTTGGTAGCTATTATGATGGCACTACACAAAAAAAAGCCGCAGCTGCATATCCAACCAATACAAACTCGAGCAGCTTTTCGAGTAGTCAACTGTCAACTGGTTGGGGAAGTGGTTCCGACTATTATTCAATCGCCAATAATTATCTGTATAACTGGTTTCAATCACCATCTAACGTTAGGCCGTATATATTTGTAAAGTTCCTTGCCGGTGATGGCACCTTTCATTACGGGTGGATTGAGATACATGCAGATGTTGTTTCTGGTGGTGGATATTTGGATATTGTAAATGTTGGCTGGGAAACAACACACAATACACATGTATTGGCAGGCTCAACCACATCTCTAGCATGTGTATTAGACTTTAGTTTATCTACCACACCTATAAATCCTTGTAATAATATGCCAAAAGGAAAAATTAAAAGCACTATTATATCAGGGACAGCACCTTTTCAATATGAATGGAACAATGGGAATACAACTCCAAACCTTAATACAGCTTATCCCGGTACATATGTTTTGAAAGTAACGGATGCAAAAGGCTGCACTTCAACAATGGGTACAGTTCTAACAAAAGTTACTCAACCCACAAATACAGCCAGCTTGCCATTTAACGAAGGATTTTCTTCCACCACATTCATTCCTACCGGCTGGAAATACACGCCACCCGTAACAAATAACAAATGGAAACGTGTTACCGGTGTTGGTGCGTTTGGAACAAGCACCAGCTGCGCGGTTATTACACACCACAGCACCAATGCTGTAAACAAACAACAGGATGCGTTAGAAACGCCATATGTAAATGTTTCAGGAGCCAACAACTCTCTGGCACTAACATTTGATGTAGCTTATGCACAACGAGGAATCAAAAAAGATTCGTTACTTATTTTCATAAATACAGATTGTAGCAATACTTGGCAGCAAGTATATGCTAAAGGAGGAAGCTCTCTTAAAACTGCTCCTGCTACTAATGCATCCTTCAAACCTACTAGCTCACAGTGGCGTAAAGAAACTATTAACCTTGCCGCATACTCTAGTGCTAGTAATGTGAAAGTAAGAATTGTAAGTGTAGGAAATAAAGGGAATAATATTTATGTAGACAATGTTAAACTTACATATACACCAACAGCTGTGCCTGTAGCAAGCTTTACCGCAACTACCTATAATTTTTGTGCTAGCGGTACATTTAAACCAACCAACACTAGTATTGGTGTGCCAACTGGCTATACCTGGTTTATGCCGGGTGCTACACCAAGCACTTCTACCGCTAAGCATCCAACCATTAAATTTACTGCACCGGGTACATACAATGTTACTCTTATTGCAAAGAACAGTATTGGCAACAGTACTCCATTTACAAAGCAAGTAGTAGTGGGCAATTGCAAAGTTGCAGATGAAAATGAAATTAGCGGTGAGAACAACGAAGAGGAACTAGTTATTGAAAGTGAAACTATAGTAGAAAACAATTTGGAAGTAATGGCATATCCAAATCCTACGAATGGAGAAATAACCATATACACCAGCTCTCCGGCTGATAAAATTCAAGTTGTAAACATGCTAGGAACTGTTGTTGCAGACATAACAACACCAACACAACTACACACCATTAATCTTGCACAACAAACTAATGGAATTTATTTTGTAAAAGTTCTACAATCTAATACAGTGCAAATGATTAGAGTGGTTAAACAGTAGTTGTGGCAAAAGACTGTTAGTCAAAAAAACTAATAGCTAGCCTACTAAAAATAACTTTTAAACTTAACCAAGAACTAAGAACAAAAAAACGTGAAAGCCGAAAAACGGAAAATAGAGTAGGCGAAAAACAAAAAGCAAAACGATGAAGGCGTTTATTATTTCAGTCATTACATCTTTAACATTTATGGGTTCAACAGCTCAGACAGACCCATCAAAATCTTTTGAAAAACCAATTAAAAAAGGATATTATCAAATTGGAGGGAATGCTTCAGCAAGTTATATTAATTCATCATCGAAGCAACCCTATACTAATTATAATAGCACGTTTTCTAGTTTAAATTTGGCAATCACCCCAACCGTTGGAAAGTTTTTGGCCAATGGTTTTCTTTTGAGTATAAGCCCAGTTTTTTCTGTGTCAAAAGGCAAGACTAAATACAATTCTATTGCAAACACCACTGTTGGTGCTAATTATGGGTTGGGTGTTAATGCAAAATATTATTTTCCAACAGGTCTGTTTGCTAAAATAGGAAGTTCTATTGGCTATACTAAACAGACTTTTAATGGAGAGGTTTCTAAAAGTTCAAGTGAGGGCAGTTATATAAATTTAACACCTGGTATTGGATATGCGTATTTTTTTAACAATCACATAGCTTTAGAAACATCTTTAAACTATAGTATATATCAATATTCCGAATCAATATATAGTAGGGATATTAATTCGTTAGGTTTATCCTTAAGCCTCTCGATATTTTTGGATAAAAAATAAATGGGCTATTGTTGGTAAAATAAATGCCCAGCAAGAGTAGCCGTTTAGCTACTCTTGTTTAGTAATCCTATAAATAGTGGCAGTCTGATTTTTATTTACCGGGTTCAACCAATGTACCAATTTATCAATAAAACTAGGCTCAATAGTGGCTTCGTAAGCTATGTTTGGCAATACTTTTTTTAATGAATCAATTCGTTCTTCCAAATTATCTTTTTCCATAAACAACACATAGTTGGGATAATCTTTTTTTTCATTTCGATGTATTTCTTCCATAGCTTGGGTTGAAGAGTAGTTGGATGTAATCCCGTAGTAACGAACATTTTTTTGCAAATAAAAAAGTGGTGGCATGGAATAATCACCATGATTAGAGTCTTCTATCAGCAAAGCCCTTGTATCGCCTTTGCTTGCTAAATAACACATAGCCTCTACTCTGCTCTTTTTTGAATAGGCGGTCGAAACAACCAGTAAAATAATGCCATTCAACACCCAAAAAGATTTAGTAATTATAGAAACCATTCTTTGTCTATTCTTCCAAAAGTTAGATGACTCTACAAAAGCTGTCCACCCCATAACACCCATCATTACTATAAAAGGAACTACCGGAAAAATAAAACGCTCTTGCTTGTTTGGAAAATAAGAATGGAACGAAAAGAAAATCAACGTGGGAATAAATAGAATCAACTTCTCTTTCCATCTCACAAATACGCCATAAAAAATAAACAAACTAACGGGGGGAATAAATATTCCCAACACCAATAATAAATAGCTATACCAAGTATTCGAAATGTATTCATTCGCGTTTAGAATATTGTAATTAACATATTCTTGAAACTCAGCAAACGGGCGTTTCCATATAAACCAATCGATACCGCCTTGTATAGCAACAGCACACAACACATAACCCAAACCAAATAAAAATACACCTTTCCATTTTTTTTGTAGCAACAGCACTAGTCCCAAGCCACCCGCAAATAAAGCGGTTTGGAAGCGTATAGAAAACGCAATACCAATAAGCAAGCCGGAAATAAAATAAAACTTACTTTTGGTTTCGTCTTTAAGTAAAAACCACGTACCCACAACCAAGAAAGGAATACAAACAACCTCTACTAAATTTCGGACACTTAAAAACGGCATAAACCAAAAAAGGCCCAACAACCAAGCTGTTTGCAAAGCGGCTGTTTCATTAGCCAATTTCTTTACAATCTTGTATCCCCAATAAATTATACCCAACGAGAAAACAGCATGAACCAATCTTACAAAAAACATTTTCGTTTGTGCATCAACAACACCAAGTAGTTTGAGCATATAGAAAAAAATAAAATGCAAGCCGGTATAAAATAAACTATGACCCGATGGGGTTTGATTACCACCTTCTTTAGGCAACCAATTGTTGTAATCTCCACCATCTACCCATGATTGCGAAGCTTCGATAATCAAAAAATGATCATCGTGCATTCCATATCCTTTGGAAAAAAACACCGCTATCAATCGAACACAAAAAGAAATTATCAAAATCTCTTTGATTGACCGCTGTTGCATCCATTTAAAAGGTAATAGCATTTATAAGTTATTTATAGTTTCAACAAATTGTTTTGCTTGAATTCGTATCTCTCTCAGTGCTGTAGACTCCCAAAGCATTCCCTTACGTGCAGGACCAATAGTAAATATATTTTTAGAAACAACACCATCTTCTCCTATCAAAGCACCGCATTCATTGGTTAACAAACCCAAATGAAGTTCGTCTGATTGAATCGTTTTCTTTTGCACCAATCGCTCTATTAGAGGGTGATTCATTTTTCTATAGTTACTTTGTGGACCGGTGCAGTTTACAACCACATCCACCATCATTTTTTCAATGGCTCTTTGCTTCTTAGAAAAATAAGTTACTTCCACCCTATTATCTTTTTCGCACATATCAATAATCCGTCCTTCTGCAATTTCAAGTGTATTTTTTCTTACCAATTCCTTTAACCTGTCATTTGATAGTTGTGGAACTCGATGTCGATGTACTTCCCAGAACGGACGCACATGTCGCAGAAATTGTGCTTTATCTTTTTGCGATAGGTTTTTCCATATAACAGGTGTATGCTCCCTCAACGCATCCATTAGTTGCCTCCAATCAATTCCTTCTTTCTTTAAATCGTTTACTTTTTTTCTAAAATAAATTAGCAGCGCACCCAAATTCGTGTTCTCAAAATCAATATCATTAAACGTTATAGACGAACTCTTTTCAAAAAAACGATGCTCGTTGGGCAGATACCCTCTTCTAGAAAGCGATATTAATTTGTTCTCCGGATTGCAAGCGTTTAAACTTATTGCCAAATCAAACATGGTAAGACCAGCTCCAACTAGTAAATATTTTTTAGGGCGCTCTTGATTCAACATCACTTCCGAAGACCAAGGATTAGCAATATATTTAGAGCTTTTGTAAAACTGTTCGTTTTTTATTGGAATATCTGCCGGAGGGAAATTGCCAGTGGCAAGCAACACAGCATCAACTTCAATTTGACCGTTTGACGTAGTAACAACTAGAGTATTTTCTGTTTTATTAATATCGGTAACAACTTCACCCCTTACATTTATTTTATTAGGGTTCAAGCCAATTACTTTTTCGAACTCGTCTTTTATATAATTACCAAAAACATCTCTTCTTACAAAAGCCTTCTCCAATGAGGCACCGGGAATAGCTATGTTTTTATTTCTTAGCCACTCTACAAAATGTGTTGAATCATCTGTGTACAGGCTCATTCCGGAAGCAACAACATTCAATGGTTGGTAAGGAATTGTTTGGGAATAGGCAACACCTTTATTTAGGCGAGTTTTATTTTCTTCGAATAAAAATAATTCAACCGGTTGCAAAGCATA
The DNA here is from genome assembly GCA_017303975.1 of Bacteroidota bacterium. NCBI lineage: Bacteria > Pseudomonadati > Bacteroidota > Bacteroidota bacterium. The sequence goes on along the minus strand of JAFLBG010000001.1, from coordinate 87,826 downwards.
TTTTAATAAATAAATTGCTGTTGTTGTTCCGCTTAAACCAGCGCCAATAATGGCTATCTTTTTCATCAATCTAATTTACTAAAAAGACAACAAGCTATTGGTGATATACATCAAGATTCTCAAAGAATGTTTACTTCCACCGGAAATTTTTAACGAATCTATCTATATCCTTTTCTATAAAGCTAAGCGCAGGAGCCAACGAATCTTTGTTGGGCTTACAATTAAAATAAAAAGAACCTCTAATAAAATGTTTAACACTATCCGTTAAAAAAAATTGAACGGACGATGCCGCATTGCCCTCAATATGATACACCAATCCATATACTCGTGTCGAATCATTCTGAATTAATTCCTCTTCTATTCCATCTGCTTTTATTTGGTGTTTGCTTGCAAGCTCCCAAGAATCTTGTACCGCTTTTTCAAGTGTGGTATCGTCCACCTGCTTATAACTAAGGTGAAGCGTGGCGTTGTATTTATAAAACTCTACATTAATCCAACAAGGATTGGAATGTCTTTTGTCGTGAACAATTTTTGAATATACCGGGTATTCAAATTGGAACGGACAGTTTTCATTAAAAGTAACATATGACTTCTCAGGAAAGCTCATTCTGTAGTAGCCTTTAGGCTTAGGGGCATAGTATTCTTCGTCATCACAGGAGGTAAATCCGAATAAACACAAAAGCCCCAGCCATGTCCCAAAAGAGAATGGCTGAATAATTCGAAATATAGAAACAGAACGGGTCATTAAATATAGATTCGCAAGTAAGATTAGTTTCCTTCTCCTCCCCTCTGGGGAGGCCGGGTGGGGCTTTTACATAAACGCATTAAACCCGGTAACATCCATACCGGTAATCAACAAGTGAATATCGTGAGTACCCTCGTATGTAATAACAGATTCTAAATTCATCATGTGGCGCATAATTGGATACTCGCCCGTAATGCCCATTCCACCATGTATTTGGCGTGCTTCACGAGCTATTTGTAACGCCATGTTCACATTATTCCTTTTTGCCATTGATATTTGCGCAGGTGTAGCACGATTTTCGTTTTTCAAAACGCCCAAACGCCAAGCCAATAGCTGTGCTTTGGTTATTTCCGTTATCATCTCGGCTAATTTTTTCTGAGTAAGCTGAAATGCGCCAATAGGTTTATCAAATTGAATACGTTGTTGTGAATAACGCAAAGCAGAATCGTAACAATCCATTGCTGCGCCCATTGCTCCCCAAGCAATTCCATAACGAGCCGAATTCAAGCAACTCAAAGGTCCTTTCAATCCTTTTACTGTTGGAAAAATATTTTCTTTGGGAACTTTTACATTCGAAAAAACAAGTTCTCCGGTTGCACTTGCTCGTAACGACCATTTGTTGTGCGTTTCCGGTGTAGTAAAACCTTCCATGCCTCTTTCTACAACCAATCCTCTAATATCTCCGGCTTCGTCTTTTGCCCAAACCACAGCCACATCAGCAAACGGAGCATTAGAAATCCACATTTTGGCTCCATTTAGTAAATAGTGGTCGCCTTTGTCTTTTATGTTGGTAAGCATTCCGGCCGGGTTAGAACCGTGATCGGGCTCTGTTAGTCCGAAACAACCCATCCATTCGCCTTTTGCGAGCTTTGGTAAATATTTTTTCTTTTGTGCTTCTGTACCAAAAGTATAAATAGGATACATGACCAATGATGACTGTACCGATGCCGTTGAGCGTATTCCGGAATCGCCTCGCTCCAACTCTTGCATAATGAGTCCGTATGAAATTTGATCCAACCCCGGACCACCATATTCTTGAGGAATATAAGGACCAAAAGCACCAATATCTGCAAGACCTTTTATAAGCTGTTTTGGAAATTCGGCACGTTGCGCATAATCCTCAATTATGGGAGAAACCTCCTTTTTAACCCATGCACGCGCTGCATCACGAATCATCTTATGTTCATCGGTTAATAACTCATCAACCAAATAGTAATCTACACCTTGAAAATTATCAGTAGCCATAAATAATGTTTGTTAATTGTATAGGATGAATTTACATATTTCTCCTCAATCGGCAATCAATTGTATAACCGTACTGTTAAGTTTTTGTTCGTGTTGTTTTTTGCTTATTTTCACTTAATCTAAATTGTTTTATATGGTACAGTTTTTGTGATTGTACCAATATATCATTTACAAAAAATGCTAACCACAAAACAAATGAAAAAACATTTTTTAACAACCTTATTTTTTGTATTGGGTTGGTTTATATTACTAAATGCACAGGAGTCTCCTAAACTACTTCGAAAAGATTATTCCATAAAGTCGCCTATCTGCAACGGCTCTACAGATGATTATTTTGTAACGTATCAAAATATTGATAAAAAACCTTTAGATATCGTAATAGCCATTAACGACTTAGATGGCAAATGGATGTGCAGAGAAAAAACAAATATTGCTCCCAATGACACGATGAGCTTCTTTTTGTGCAAAAGCAAAGGAAATTTGAAAATCGATTTTAGATATGCCGGAGCCTCTGTTGGACTAGAAGACTGCGGGAAATTAAATGAAGAGTATTATAAACAGCATCCGGAAAAAAAGATAGAGGAACCTACTCAAAAACTAACAACCATTAGTGCAAAGGTTTTGTTTGGCGATAAAGAAAAGAAACCACTTGCCAATCAAAAAGTTTCTTTAAAAGACGGAAAAGGCAAAACCATGCAGAGTACAACGACAGATAAGTATGGAGACTTTACGTTTTCCGACATTCAATCCAAGGCCAATTTAGAGTTTTATTTAGAGAAAAACCCGAATCTAACAGCATCAGATAAGGTTTTCATTGCGGAAACAAACGGAAAAATAATTAACGAAATGAAGCGAGACCCGATATCTGGCGGATTTGTATATAAGCTGTTGCCTGCAGACGTAAAAAAAATGACATTGCTGGACGAAGCGGAAGACCCCTTCTTGGCAATAAAAGATTTCTCTAAATCGGCAAACAAAAACATTACTGTAGCAGATAATATATACTATGCTCCTGGCTCAAAAGAGTTGGTAGCAGAAACAAAAGTTAAACTAGAAAAAGTAATAAGTGTATTAAGAGATAATCCAACGCTAAAAATTGAGGTAATATCGCATACCGACTCCAAGGGCGATGACCAATCAAACCTAAAACTATCCGAAGAACGAGCAAAAATTGTAGCCGGTTATCTTGTTGCAAAAGGAATAAATGGTGATAGGATTGCAAGCAAAGGATTAGGCGAGACACAGTTGCTTAATCGTTGCCAAAATGGTATCGATTGCTCCGAAAAAGAACACCAATTAAACAGAAGAACAGAATTTCGATTTATTAAATCTGAGTAGTTGGTTATAATTCCTACCTTTGCACTTTAATTAAACAAGTTCTATTAACAATCACTTTTAGTAAATGGGAAATATTGTTGCTATTGTAGGGAGACCCAATGTAGGAAAATCGACTCTTTTTAACAGAATTACAGAGTCGCGCAAAGCTATTGTAGATGAAACAGCCGGAGTAACAAGAGATAGGCACTACGGAAAAGGAGAATGGAACGGTATTGAGTTTTCAATTATTGACACGGGTGGATATATCAAGGGGTCTGAAGATATTTTTGAAGAAGAGATTAGAAAACAAGTACAGCTTGCTATTGAAGAGGCGGATGTAATTTTATTTGTGGTAGATGTGTTTGAAGGTGTTACACATTACGATAAAGAAGTAGCAAACATTCTGAGACGATCCAAGAAAAAAGTTTTATTGGTTGCAAACAAGGTGGATAGCAGCGCACGAAGCACTATGGCTGCCGATTTTTATCAATTAGGAATGGGGGATCCTTTTGCTATTGCATCCATCAGCGGCTCCGGAACAGGTGATTTATTGGACGAAATGGTAAAACACATTACCCCTGACGAAAAAAATGATTTAGAGCACCTGCCCAAATTCGCAATTGTTGGAAGACCCAATGTTGGAAAATCATCGTTGCTAAATGCATTAATTGGAATTAACAGAAGTATTGTTACCCCCATTGCCGGCACCACTAGAGATACCATAAATACACGATACAACTTTTTTGGACACGATTTTATTTTGATTGATACCGCTGGTATTCGCAAAAAAGCAAAAGTAAAAGAAGATTTAGAGTTTTATTCTGTAATGCGCTCCATTAAAGCAATTGAAGAGTGCGATGTTTGTATCTTAATGCTAGATGCTACCTTGGGCGTTGAATCACAAGATTTGTCTATATTTCAATTGGCACAAACCAACAGAAAGGGCATTGTTATTTTAGTTAATAAATGGGATTTGGTAGAGGATAAAGAGAACAACACCGTAAAAGAGTTTGAAGAAAAAATAAGAGCCAAAATTGCTCCAATGAAAGACATTCCAATTGTCTTTATTTCAGTATTAGAAAAGCAGCGTTTAATGAAAGCTATTGAAACAGCAGAAATGGTGTATCAAAACAAGCAAAATAAAATATCTACCAGCGTATTGAACGATTTGATGTTGCCTTTAATAGAACACTACCCACCACCATCCATCAAAGGAAAAGATGTACGTATAAAATTTGTAACGCAATTACCTGGCAAGAACCCCAATTTTGCATTTTACTGTAATCTTCCGCAATACATAAACGATCCGTACAAACGTTTCTTGGAGAATAAACTTCGTGATAACTTCAATTTTAACGGAGTTCCTATTGAAATAGTAATAAAGAAAAAGGTATAAACACGCACTCATACGTTTATATTTTCCGTTTATCCTTAAAAACAGTCCACTCCCATAGTACTGCTACTATGTAGTATTATTTAACTATACATTTAAAGTAGTTAGCCCACAGAAAACCACATCTAACCTCCTTTCTAAGTACAGCCCGGGCTATTCGGCTATACGATTGTTTAACTTAATAACAATGTCTATGCAAAGGAATCACTACACCGCAACAATCTTAAGTATTGTGTTTTTTTCTGTTGCCGCAAAGGCTTCATTAAAATTTATTCCGAACGCTAATCAATGGGAGCAACAAGTTAAATACAAAGCAGATTTGCCGGGAGGAGCTGCATTTCTAGAAAAAAATTGCATAACCTATGCATTGTACGATGCAAAAGCGATAGAAGAATTACACCACAAAAATCATGATAAAACAAAACCGATAGAGAATGATTTAATTAATTGCCATGCTTTTAGGGTGAGTTTTATAAACAGCAATGCTTCTGCAAAAATTACAACGGAAGACAAGCAAAAAGTGGCTTACAACTATTTTATAGGTAACGATGAAACCAAATGGGCGAGTAATTTAAGTGCATTCTCAATCGTTAAATACAATGAAATATACAATGGAATAGACTTAAAAATATATTCTCAAGAAAACAATTTAAAATATGATTTTATTGTAAAGCCCAATCAAAATGCAGCAGCCATACAAATGCAATTTGCAGGGCAAGACGGGCTTTCTATTGAATCAAATGATTTACATATTTTAACTTCTGTTGAAAAGCTTATAGATAGCAAGCCATACGCATACCAACTAATAAATGGAAAAACACTCGTTGTTCCTTGTGTGTTTGTACTAAAAAATACTATTGTTTCGTTTGCTTTTCCAAGTGGATACAATAAAAACTATACACTGGTAATAGATCCGGTTCTTTCGGGTTCTACATACACAGGCTCAACAACTCAAAACTATGGGTATTGCGCTACGTACGATTCTCAAAAAAATATTATTTCGGCTGCTCTGTCTTTTGGGGTGGGGTATCCAACAACACTGGGAGCTTACCAAACAGCGTTTGGAGGAGTTGGAGATATTGCCATAAGTAAATTTTCTCCGGATGCACAAAACCTTATTTATGCTACTTATTTGGGGGGCGGACTAAATGAGTTTCCCCTAAGTTTAATTTCTGACAACAACAATAACCTTTACATTTTAGGCAGTACAGGATCTGGCAATTTTCCAACAACCAATGCAAGCTTTGACCCAACTTTTAATGGACAAGAGGATGCGTTCATTTCTCAAATTGGCCCAAATGGAAATGCGCTTATAGCATCTACATTTATGGGTGGTGGTGGTGATGATGGGAAAAAATATGGGGACGTTTTTTTAGACGCTAATGGGTCTGTATTGGCAACATTTGCAACAGAATCGTTCAATTTTCCAAAAACGGTTGGTGTTTACCAAAACGCATTATTGGGATATTCAGATGCTTGTGTAGTAAGATTGAATGCAAATCTTTCCACATTAATATCCTCTACTTTCTTGGGTGGAAACGGATTTGAAGCAGGTTGCAGTATAAATACAAAATCTAATGGAAATATTGTGGTTGGTGGGGTAACAGAAACAAGCGCAGCCTTTCCTACTACACCAAACGGGAACAACACTAGCTTAATTGGAGGAGGGCAAGATAATTTTCTATGCGAACTATCAGCAAACCTTACAACACTTGTATATTCAACCTATGTTGGAACAACAGGATGGGATGGAGTATGCTTTATAGATTTAGATAATCAAGACAATGTTTTTATGTGTTCTTCATCAGATGTTATAATGGCGAGCAGCAATGGTACTTACAACACCAACGGAAACATTTTCTTGGTAAATTTTGATTCAACCCTTTCAACTATATTTTTCGCAACTAATTTAGGAGCTCCGGTTCAAATACCCTCAATGTCAGGGCAAACACCAACCGCATTTAAAATAGACAAATGCGAAAATATATATATTGCCGCATGGGGTGAAACACAGGGTTTCCCGGTAACTCAAGGCTGCTTGCAGCCAAACACAGATGGATTCGATCATTTTGTATTAGTATTAAACAAAAGCGCCACAACACTAAAATATGCAACCAACATGGGTTCTAATGGTGGGTGGGAACACACAGATGGTGGCATGAGCAGATTTGACGAAGACGGAACACTATACCAAGCTGCTTGCACAAGTAGCCCGCAATATCCTACAACAACAGGAGCATATGCAACTATAAAAAATGCAGCGATTTTGTATGACCAGGTTGTATTCAAAATAAATTTTGAGTTTACAATTGCAAAAAATGAAGTTTCTATATCACCCAGTGATAGTATTTGTTTGGGCGGGGCAATTCAGTTTTCGAGCTTAATTACAAACACCACAGCTACAAGCATATGGGGATTTGGCGATAATACATCCCAAAATACTCTTTTAAACCCAATCCATAGCTACCAAACAGCAGGTGTATTTCAAGTACAACTTATCAGTAAAGACACTAGTGTTTGCTTATATCTTGACACCAACTATATAACTATTACAGTAATTGATACCCCTACGATTAATTTACCTATAGACACCGTTATTTGCCCAAATAATTCACTTACCTTAAACCCTAATGCGGGAAACTACTTGTATGCTTGGAATACAGGAGAAACAACTCCAACACTTACTATTGATGATGTTGGAGAGTATTCGGTAACCGTTACAAATGTTTTTTGTGCATCCTCAGCAAAAACTACAGCAAACAAACTAACTATACCAACATTCGGCAACGACACCGCTTTCTGTTCCAACCACCAACCAATACTAAGTGCAGAAAACAAAGGTGCTAACTATCTGTGGTCAACAGGAGAAACAACGCAAAAAATATCCGCAGAAAAAGAAGGTGCTTACAGCGTACAAATAACTATTGGAGCTTGTTCGGTAGAAAAACAGATTAATGTTTGGGGAAATGTGGGTGGAAACATGGTATTCGTACCGAACTCTTTTACACCCAACGGTGATGGACTAAACGATGTATTTGCTGCTAAAGGCGAAGAAGTGCAAGACTTTGAATTGTTTATCTACAACAGATGGGGAGAATTAATTTTTTCAAGCAAAAATATAGATGCCGGTTGGAATGGCACGTACAATGGCCACCTTGTTGAAAACGATGTATATGTAAGTGTAGTTAATTATAAAACAAGATGCGAAGGAGAAAAGGCACACTCGCTTAAAGATTATGTGCTGGTATCTAGGTAATACTTACACTTTATTGAACCGTAATTAGACAGTAGAAGCTTTTGAAAAAAGCGCACTATCTGTCTTAGTAGAGGTAACCGCAACTTAGTATTAGTAAGGTTTCCTTACTTATTCAAACCCCTAAAAACTTTACTAATATTTAGTTGTAGGCAGTTGTATTTCCCAACTGTCTATTATTTAGGGTTGAAAGGAGGCGGATACAACAGCAGAGTTAAAATACATTCCTCCCTCTAAATAAACATGCACAACATACAAACCGGAATTAATTTTAGGTAAATAAATTTTTGCTGTGTCTCCCACTATAAAAAAATCTACACTTTGGTTTTGCCCTAATACATTGGTAATGGCAATGCTTTTTATTTTGGTTTGCGTTTCTATATATAAAGAGTTAACGAACGGATTTGGAAATACAGAAATGTCATTTATTCGATTGCCCGGAGAAACAAACATATTATTTACTGTATAACACAGAGAAGTGTCAACACAACTGCCTTTACTAATTTCTACTGCATAGCTACCGCTTGTTTGTGTTGTGTACGTTTGAGCTATAGCAAGCGGTATTGGAAAATATGAATTGTTACAATCTAGCCACTGATATGTTGCATTGATCTGGTTTGATGCAAGTACATTCGAATTTTGAGACACCGTTGTATCTATTGTGTCTATTGTTAAGTAGATGGCAACAATGCTATCGCACCCTAAAAAATTTACTAGCGTATCGTAATACGTTCCGGACGAATACCAATTACGCTTTCCGCTTGGAGACAAGTAGGTAGAGCAACCGGTTGCACTAAACGAAAAATAGCTTTCGTAACAATAATCAAAAAAATAGGCAGAGCCCGAGCCATTGAGAGTGTTGCCCCCCTGTATATCCTCGTCCTCAAACATTGCACCTATCAACACCGTTTTATTATCAATTGCAACAGATGTTCCAAACTGGTCATTTACTGCTCTATCCGGAGCAATTATTTTTTGGATTTGAATCCAAACGCCATTATTATTTTTTTCATACACATACGCAGAACCAGATGCGGCAAGGGTATTCGCTCCATTACTATCTTGCGATTCATTTCGAGCACCAACAATAATTCTGTTTCCATCGGCACAAATATTCTCTCCAAAATAATCGTTAGCACCTCTATCCAATGCTACTATTTTTTGTTTATCTACCCACACACCGCCCGAGTCCTTTTCAAACAAATACACCGAACCCGCTGCAGAAAGGGTGTTTAAACCTACAACATCTTCATCTTCTAAAAATGCACCTATTGCTATTAAATTAGTTCTTGCCGAAACCGATACCCCAAAGCGGTCTCCAGCAAACCTATCCGGAGCAACCAACTTTTGTTGTTGTACCCAAAAACCGGAGGAGTCCTCCTGAAAAACATACACAGAACCAGATTCTTTTTTTGTGTTTTGTCCATTGGCATCCTCATCTTCTCTATACGCTCCAACAACAACAACATCGTTGTGTATTGAAACAGAATAACCAAACATATCGGTGGTATCTCTATCCTGCGCAACTAACTTTTGTTGTTGTTGCCAAACACCTAAAGAATCGCGCTGAAATAAAAACACGGCTCCTGCATTCGATTTAACATTCTGCCCTAGCGCATCTGTAGCGTCTGCGGGCGAACCAACAATCAACTTGTTTTGCTGAATGCACAAAGAATATCCAAAATGATTATGATTAGTAGTATCTAAAAGTTGAATCTTCTGTTTCTCCTCCCAATTGCCTGTCGCAACCCTTTCAAACAAATATACAGCACCTGCATGAAGATATCCCCCCGATGTCTGAATAGCTTTTTCATATGCGCCAATGGCAATAATTGTACTGTCAATAAATACAGTTGAGCCAAAATAATCACCCGAAGCCCTATCGGCAGGAACAAGTTTTTGTTTCTGAATCCAATCTCCATTTATGTTTTTCTCAAACACGTACACCGCACCCGCTGATGGAAGGAGGTTTAAACCCGATGTATCATTCGATTCGTACTGAGCTCCTACAACCGCATAATTTCTGCTAAGAGAAACAGCACAACCAAAAACACTTCCGCTACTTCTATCAGAAGCAACCACCTTTTGGGGTTGTGTGTAAAACTGAGCAACGGAAAATAGGGGTGTAAAAAACAAAAACAGCAGAATTTGTGTTCTTGCGGTATTAGAGAGTATTGTTATATTTTTCAACACCATTAAAATAAGAAATACTAAAATAAGAACATCTATAATTTATAGAAATCTAGTTGCTACTATATATAATCCCCATTTATAGAGCCAAACAAGCCATGCTCCAATTACACTTTCAAACTACAAATTAATTGGTTTCGCGGCAATAGCCAATACACCACTAAATCAAAAGTTTGTATTAAATTTGAGTAGAAATTAATATGTATGGAAAAATTTGATGTTATAGTTATTGGCTCTGGTCCCGGTGGATATGTAGCTGCGATTCGTTGTGCTCAACTGGGTTTAAAAACTGCCTTAATAGAAAAATACAATACACTTGGCGGCACATGCTTAAATGTGGGGTGTATTCCATCTAAAGCACTGCTTGATTCATCTGAACATTATTACAACGCCACGCACACATTTGCAGAACATGGAATAGATGTGAAGGATGTAAAAGTTAATCTTGCACAGATGATAAAAAGAAAAGAGGGTGTTGTAAAGCAAACATGTGATGGTATTAATTTTTTAATGAAAAAAAACAAGATCACTGTATTTACAGGCCATGGAAGCTTTGCAAGTAAAAACACGGTGGATATTGTAAACGATAAAAACGAGAAAACAACTATTGAAGGTGGAAAAATAATAATTGCAACCGGTTCCAAACCATCTTCATTGCCGGGAATTACAATAGATAAAAAAAGAATTATTTCCTCTACCGAAGCATTGAATTTAACAGAAGTGCCGAAACACCTAATTATTATTGGTGGTGGTGTTATCGGATTGGAATTGGGCTCTGTGTATGCAAGATTAGGTGCTAAAGTAAGTGTGGTGGAGTTTACCGATGGAATTATAAGTACCATGGATGGCACAATGGGCAAGGAGTTGAACAAATCGCTTAAGAAAATTGGATTTGATTTTTATTTCAACCACAAGGTTACATCTGTTGAAAACAAAGGCAAAGAGGTTGTTGTAAAAGCAGAAGATAAATCAGGCAAAACAGTTGATTTTAAAGGAGATTATTGTTTGGTAGCTGTGGGTAGAAAACCATACACCGATAATTTGGGATTAGACAAAGCAGGTGTTAAGCTTGATGCAAGAGGAAAAGTTGAAGTAAATGAACATTTAGAGACAAGCACACCCGGAATATACGCCATTGGCGATGTTATAAAAGGAGCTATGTTGGCGCACAAAGCAGAAGAGGAGGGTGTATTTGTGGCCGAGAAAATAGCAGGACAAAAACCACACATTAATTATTTGTTAATACCGGGTGTTGTATATACATGGCCGGAAGTAGCCAGTGTTGGTTATACAGAAGAACAATTAAAAGCAGACGGGAAAAAATACAAAACAGGTTCTTTTCCATTTAAAGCAAGCGGAAGAGCCCGTGCTTCAATGGATACAGACGGGTTGATAAAAGTATTGGCTGACGAAGCAACGGATGAAATCTTGGGAGTTCACATGATAGGACCTCGCGTGGCAGATATGATAGCAGAAGCTGTGGTAGCAATGGAATACAGGGCTAGTGCCGAAGATATAACAAGAATGAGTCACGCGCACCCTACTTATACAGAGTCTTTCCGGGAGGCCTGTTTAGATGCAACCGGAAAACGAGCATTACACATTTAATTAGTATAAAGAATGAGTTTTAGAAAACAGATTAAACTTTTATTTTTTGCTATTGTACTAACCATATTTAGTACATCGTGTAATTTTAACAAAACGAAAAGCGATGTAGATGAACTAGCCCAAAAAATAACCGTTTCAGAAGAGAATGTTGTTCGTGGGGTTTATTTAGGAATGTCGCCATCAGAAGTGTTAAAAGCAGAAGTAATAAAAGCATCTGTTCAAGAAGCCAACTATTTATTGTACGAAGCCACAACCGATTCATCAGACACCTACACTATTGCTTATACGTTTGACGAAGATTCTTTATCAGAGATACGAATAGATGTTTATACCATAAGCGAAGCAAAAGCTGCGCAACTATTGATAAAACTAAAAGAGTTTTTTGCCAATAAATACGATGACCCAATCACAGAAAACAACACTCTTTTTATTTGGGGAATAAAATTGAATGGAATACCCATGCGTATTGAGTTGGCAGACGAAAGCGAAGAATACAAACAAGGAAAAATTAGCTTAACGATTTACAAGGACAACTAATCTGTTGTTTTTTTCGATACAAACATGTTTATCCAAACCAATCTTGCCAATCGATAGGTAACAGGAACCAGAAGCAAAGACGGAGTTATTATCAAAACAAAACTTTTCCATGTTGCCGCATCTTTGGGCAACACATAACTACTTATAATCCAAAAGGCAAGAAAAATAAGTACGTTAATTCCATAGCTTACATACATGGCTCCATAATAAAATCCTGTTTCCGGCTCAAACGATTGATTGCAAACAGAACACTTTTTGTCCATCTTATCGAATTGTGAAAGGTTATATGGGTTGTTTGTTTTAAAAAAAGCACCCTCATGACATTGTGGGCACTTATTGTAAAAAATGCTGTATAGCTTCGTTCCCTTTTTTGCTAACATATACACAAAGATAATACAATAATTGCGGTAATTTATAACAGCCCAAACTCCCAGCTATGTCACAAACTCGCATCTATCATAGCCACAACATTACTAAGTTAAGCCAACTGGGGTGTTTAGATCTGTACTATAAAAAATCGTTTTAAAAAATTTTATTGCGAAAACTCCTCCCCTATCCCCCATGAATACAGGTTGAAAGTGGTGTGTTTCTTAACGTGTAGTGTTCCCAAATCAATAGTTGGAATACCATCTTTATCTTTTTTTGCTGTTTGGGGATCTATATCTCCCAATTGAAATGTATATTCTGTTGCAGAGGCTTTCCAGTGATAAAAAGGATAATGGCTTGTTATTTCAAAACTACCATCCGGTTTTGTAATGGTGTGGTACGAATGGTCCCACCATTGATTCCAAGCTAAAACTACACCACCCTCAATGGGCTTGTTGTTCTTATCCAACAAAACTCCCTTTAGTTTAAATGCCTTGTTCTGCGAATAATCATAGTAATTTTGAAGACACACACAACTGTCTTTAGTTGCATTGGTGTTTAAAGATAAAAATTCCTTTGCAACAGGTTTAACGGTGCCTAAAATTGTTTTTCCGTTAGCGGTAGTTGTGTACCCCGTTTGATTTACAATCCCCATGAAATTAGGATGAAACCGCCCCCACTCTACATCTTTGTATTGCCACCACGAATAGCCCCATGCTCCGCAATGTACACTTTGCTTAATCGTTTTTCTCGCAAACAATTGCTGTTCCTCATACGTTACCGAATCGTTATCGGCCGGAATTGCTGTTTCTCCTATTATCCAAGGTTTTTTAATGTATCTTCCGTACCAGTATGTTTCGTTTCTAACTTGTTCCGGCTCGTATTCATAAGGGTGTAGCGACAAAAAATCAACTTCAATTAAATTAGGATCCCACGCAAAAACCTCTCGTATGCCTTCTAATCCAATAGTAGTAAGCTGATAGGGTGATGCTTTTTTAAATAATTCGTTCCATCGTTTGGTGGTGTAATATACATGTCTTTTTTTTCGCCCGTATTTGTCAAAGTACAATGGTTCGTTAAATAAATCGTACGCAAAAATTGTAGTGTTCTCTTTAAACTTTTCGGCAAGCGTAACCATGTGTTCTTCGCTAACAGGGCTTTCTGGACGATTGCGAAGCAAAAAAATAATTTTCAATCCATTCTTTTCTGCTGTATTAAATAATAACTCCAATGCTGCTGTGTATTTTTGGTAGGTATCTTCTGTAGCAAGAATAAGGGTTGTGTCTTTGCCATTTCCTCTGTACGACTGAAATGTTAGGTCTTTATTGTTTTTTTCGTTTACCGAAACCTCGCCAATACCAACTATTCTAACGGTGTTAAAACCTAATTCTTTTATCAGATTAAAATCGGCATCCAGCTGTTTTAGCGAACGCTCTTTCGACAAAACACCCGAAATACTATCGCTTTTGTAACTGCCCGATGGTGCAGGCCAAATATCGTTTCCGTCTGTTTGCGAGCTAACAATGTAGTTTAGTATAACAGGAAAAAAGGGTTGATTCTTTAATTCGAATCCGGTTTTTCCAATGGATACAAACAGGGGATTTTTTTGTGGTACAATTTCTTTCTTTTGAAAATAAAAGACGCTAAGAAGCGCGCCAATTAAAACAAGTACGAGTATAATTTTTTTCACAGAAAAAACTATTTGGCCCCAAAGAGACCGTATTTTAAAATACAATAAATAGCTCTAACCCCATCTTTCCAACCAATTTTTTTTCCCTCTTCGTACGTTCGTCCATAATAAGAAATACCAACTTCGTAAATTCGCACCCCTTTTATTCTTGCTGTTTTTGCGGTTACTTCAGGCTCAAATCCAAATCTTTTTTCGGTTAGAGAAATATTCTTTAAGATGTCGGCCTTAAACAATTTGTAACATGTTTCCATATCTGTCAAATTCAAATTGGTAAACATGTTCGACAAAAAAGTTAAAAACTTATTTCCAATCGAATGCCAAAAAAACAATATTCTGTGTGGCTTTCCGCCCATAAAGCGCGAACCAAATACCACATCCGCAAAACCATCTAAAATAGGTTTTAGCAATATATTGTATTCATTGGGGTCGTACTCCAAATCGGCATCCTGAACAATAATGTAATCGCCCTTTGCCAATTCAATTCCCTTGTGTATAGCAGCACCTTTCCCTTGATTAAATGGTTGATTGTACAAAGAAATTTTTATTTCGGCATTGCTTTTTATATACTCTTCAACAACTTGTTGGGTGTTGTCTTTAGAGCAATCGTTTACAATTAGTATTTCTTTTTGAATTCCATCGGGCAACACAACAGCTTTCACTTTGTTTAAAATTAAGTGTATTGTGCGCGCCTCGTTGTAGGCTGGAATCAATATAGAAAGAGTTTTTTGTTGCATTGTATAAGGCAAAGAAACAAAAATTTAGGGAAAGAAACACCCTTTTGGGGGTGTAATAAATTGCGCCCCAGACTATAATTTTTTAAAGATTAACCAGCTGTTTTTTTATTCGTTTCAAATAACGATGTTTATAAATCTTTCGGGGGGGGGGAAAAGTTTATAGCTTCATCTCGATGTGAATAATGAGCTATGTTTTCTCATTTTCTTTTTTTGAAGTACATTTGTATTACAAAGTTAGCACACATGAGCTCTGCAGAAATAAAAATCCAACTATACCGATTAATTGATAGTACAAACGACAAAACGCTATTGCAGAAAATATATAATTCTATTGCAAAAAAAATTGGTGTAGAAAAAGGGGATTGGTGGGATACTATCACAGATAACGAAAAAGCGATTATAGAAGAAGGGGACGAACAGATAGAAGCGGGCAATGTTGTTTCTAATGCCCAGGTAGCACTACAATCTAAAAAACTGATTAACAAGTACAGAAAATAAATGGAAGTTGTTTGGTCGAAAAAAGCTCAACAAACCTATTTAAAAACTGTACAGTATATACTTGAAAACTGGACATTTAAAGAGGCGGTGAAATTTGAAAAAGCTGTTTTTTCGCTATTAAATTCAATCGCACTAAACAATCAGTTGTGCCCCCCGTCAAATAAATCAAAACATAGAAGGTGTGTAGTTGGAAAACAAACTTCAGTTGTATATAAAATAAAATCGAACAAAATTTCCGTTGTTGCGTTTATTGATAATAGAGCAAATCATGGGTATTAGTTTTGATACAATGCTAAAATCTTAATTAGTATGACAGCAGCCAACAAACCAATCATAACATGGCTTTTAACAGGCTGCATATTGATATATGTAATGGTTGTGGTGGGAGGAATAACACGTCTTACACATTCCGGGTTGTCTATGGTGGAATGGAATATGTTGCTGGGAACACTACCCCCAAGTACCGATGGAGATTGGGATGTACTGTTTGATAAATACAAACAATCGCCTGAGTTCAAAGAATTGAATTACGATTTTACCAGAGAAGATTTTAAATCTATATTTTGGTGGGAATACATACATCGCTTTATTGGTAGGCTTATTGGGGTTGTGTTTATTATACCACTACTCTATTTTTTGTGGAGAAAAAAAATAAATACAAGCGATTTTTCTAAATTTTTGGTGTTGCTTTTACTTGGCGCTTTTCAAGGGGTGTTGGGCTGGTACATGGTTAAAAGCGGGCTATCTAAAAATCCTTATGTAAGCCATTATAGACTGGCAGCACATTTAATAAGTGCGTTTACTGTATTTGGTGTTACGTTTTGGGTGGCCTTGGGCTATATCTACCCTAAGTCAGAGACAGGTACTCCGCAAAAAAAACTTTTCCGTTTATCTGTTTTGCTGTTGCTTATTGTTTCGTTGCAAATTGTATATGGCGCATTTGTGGCTGGATTAAAAGCCGGATATTATTATCCTACGTTTCCAAAAATGGGCAATAGTTGGATTGCGGAAGGAGTAACTTATTTACAACCTTTTTATATAAACTTTTTAGAAGGAATTGCCGGAGTTCAGTTTGTACATAGATATTTGGCTTATGTGGTTTTTATTGTAGTGTTGGTAATTTGGGCACAAACACGTAAACCTGACTTTACGGGCGATTCAATAAAAAAAGCCGCTAACGCCCTGTTGACAATTGTTTCCATTCAATTTGTGTTGGGTGTTCTTACAATTCTGTATTCTGTTCCGGTTGTGTTGGGCGTGTTGCACCAAACGGGAGCTTTTTTTCTTTTTGCAGCCTGCGTCTTTTTTTTGTTTTTTGCTAATCAAACAAAAACTATCGACTAATTGATTTTTTTGGCACATTATTTGTTTTCATATCTTTGAAAAAAATCAATCAAAAATGAAAAAATATTTATTTCTATTACTATTTGCGGGTACATCCCTTAGTCAATTAATCGCTCAAAAGAGCAACATCGTTGTTTTTTCCGAAAACGGAGAAAAATTCTCTCTTTTTGTAAACGGACAAAGCTATTCAGCCGCTCCGTTAAGCAATTTTAAAATTGACAACCTTGATCCCTTGATTTACCAAATTCGCGTGGTTTTTGAAGATCCTGCGTTAGGTGAACTAAAAGATAAAATAGATGTAAGACCAGGAAAGGAAATAACCTATTCGGTTAAAAAAAGAAAAATTAGTGATGCCGAAAAAAGAGTAAAAATAATTGGTCAGAACTTTAAAGACAAACCAATTTCCGAAACCGAAAAAAAGAAAGAAGAAATTCGTGCAGAAGAAAGCAAATATGTTGTAAGATGGTTGTCTGATAAGGATTTAATGCCGGCAACTCCTCCACAACAGCCTCAGCAACAAGCTGCACCTGTGCAAAAAACAGCAGTTTCTACCACACAAACAACTACCTATTCGCAATCAACAACAACAAAATCCAACACAAGAAGCTCTTCCGGAGTTAATTCCAATACAAGTACAGATGGTGTTAATGTTTCTATGAATATAAACATTAACGATGGAATGGGCGCTCCTGTTCAACAATCTTCAACCACAACTACGTCTCAAACAACTACAATTGTTTACGTAGATGGTTACAACGGACCGGTTGGTTGTCCAAGACCAATGAGCCGCGAAGATTTTGCTTCTGCAAAGCAATCTATTTCATCAAAAAATTTTGAGGATAGTAAGTTTACAATGGCAAAACAAATTATTCAATCTAACTGTTTGGTTGCATCACAAGTAAAAGAAATTATGTTGTTGTTTAATTTTGAGCAAACACGATTAGATTTTGCAAAGTTTGCCTATGCTTATACCTACGATACCGGAAACTACTATAAACTAAACGATGCATTTACTTTTGAAGCTTCTATTTCTGAATTGGATGCCTATATTAATGGGAGGTAGGTAACCGCTAATACCCATCATTTATTTTATAAAAAGCGCCAATAATAAAATTATTGGCGCTTTTTCGACAAACATAATAATTTGATTTTAAGCAGATTGTGCACATCTGTTCCACGTGCAACAATTATATAAAGTCAGAATTATTTATTGGTCATAATTCAAAAATTAATACCTGTTTATGTACTCCGAAAGAAAAGTTATTCTCTACATAGCAATGAGTTTAGATGGATTAATTGCCGGTGCTAACGACAGCCTTGATTTTTTAAGTTTGGTAGAAAAAAAAGGGGAAGACTACGGTTATGGAAAATTTACTGAAAGTGTAGATACCGTAATTATGGGTAGAAAAACGTATGATAAGGTTTGTTCAATGGGTGTTGAAAACCCTCATCCTAATAAAAAACTTTTTATTATTACACGAACACCTAAATCAGCAATTGACAATATTGAATATTTCACAGGAAATATTATTGATTTAATTTCCGAATTAAAACAAAGGAATGGGAAAAATATATTTGTTGACGGAGGAGCCGAAATTGTAAATATCCTTCTTAAGCAAAATTTGATAGATGAGTTTTACATCTCCATTATACCAATTATTTTAGGTAGCGGAATATCTCTTTTCCAACAACCGTTGCCTGAATTAAACTTAAAGCTTGTAGATTCCAAACAGTTTGAATCCGGATTGGTACAAATACATTATTCGAGAGGATAACAGACAGATTTGTTTTAGAGCCACCGTTTCACGTGGAACAATTTTTAGGTGTGTTGGATTCTAAATAATACCCGTTGCCAAGAGCACAGAAAATAGAAGCAACATAACTGTAACTACCTTTTTTAGAAAATTAATCGTTGTTTTTTTAATAAACTTATTGCCCAAATACGTGCCAATAAATGCGCTTATAGTTGCGAGCATCATTAGGGTGTAATTCAAATCTCCTTGCAAAGACACAATTTTTTGTGCATAAACGCTTAGTCTAGACAGATCAACCAAACAAGCAATAACAACTCCTGTTGCTATAAAACCTTCTTTACTAAGGTTGGCTTTCACTAGGAAGGCGCTTCTCAACGCGCCTTGATTTCCGGATAATCCACCAAAAAAGCCGCTTAGAATTCCTCCTACACACAGGTATTTTCTATCGAATGCGAGTGAGCTGTATTTGGGAATTACTTCTAAAAGGGCAAATAAAAACACCAATATTCCGATCGTTAACTTTGCCGGAGTTACCTCAAATTCATTGTTACTTATTTGATAGGTAGCTATTGGTTCAAAATTAGAGAATCCAGAGAGCAACATTGCTCCTAAAAATGAGAATATAATTGCAGGTATTCCAAAGCGAAGTACAGTTTTTCTATCGGCATGTTCACCTACTAAAAGAAGTTTGAAAAAATTGTTTAAGAAATGAACAATTGCTGTACAGACAATCGAAAAATCGATTGGAAAGAAAAGAGCGAAAACCGGAACAAGAATTGTTCCTAGTCCAAATCCCGAAAATAGGGTTAGTACGGAAGCCAAGAAAGCAACGATACAAATTAGTACGTATTCCATTTCATTATTGGTTTAAAAATAGGTTCTTGTAATTCTATATATTTCTTAGGATTAAATTCTTCAGGTTAAGCCTTCCTAAAAGGATTGTCGTAATAACACATAAAGGCAACAATGCAACTTCATAAATAATAGAACTGCGTATTAAAAATACCCCAGAAAAAACTGTTTCACATGGAACAATTAAAAAGAAGGAAGATTATTATAGCCAGATGACAATATTGGCACCTCATTTGGTTTAAAATATGTTCCCTTAGTAAGAGTTTAATGGACATGCCCTTCAAACAGCTGTTGCTGATTTATAAAGGCAAGATGTACAATAGAAACAATCACCAGCTGATGCAAAAACTGATCAAATCCAAAAAGCATCCAGTGGTATTTATTTTTATTATCGGAGAAAATAGGAAACCAAACATTCATTTTTCCTTTCCAGGTATCTATTAAAAAGTGGGTTACAATTTCAAATAAGCAAAGTATAATTGCCAGTTTAATACTGCAAAAGAAAACCAAAACTGACAACATAAGCAAACCATGAATACTTGCATGTAGGAAAATTGGAATAGACGGTGTCCCTTTTTCTTTTGCCTGTAACATCTTTGATGTAGAAAGGGGAGAGAAGTCGCCAAATAAATGACAAATATTGAGGAGAGTTATAAGAGCAATCATTTTGCTGTTTATTTTAATTGATTGTGTTTCACGTGGAACATAACTATAGGATTATTCTAAATACCCAACAACAGAACAATTCGCTTCCGTTGTTAAAGCGTTTATTACACCGTCCGAAATTTCAGTATTTGTAAGCCACCTTTTTATCCCATTTTCTGTTTGACTTCCCAATATAATTTCTCGATAAATTAATTTAGAACCTACTTGCAATAAATCATTGTATGTAGAATAATTGGATCCTTTAATATGGTAAATAATTGTTTTTGGCATTCGCTCATCTATAAAACTTAAAAGTGAAACAAGAGAACTTTTTGCACTACTATGCATCCAAATCACAATGGTATCGAATGCGCCTTTTTCTTTAATCTCGTCTTGAATTATACTTATAAATTTTTCTGTGTGGTGATAATCGCACACTAAACTTTTTATGGGAAATGTAATTCTCTGATTGTTGCTTGTAAGTTTGTTTCGCGCAAGAACTACAACTTCCTTATTTTTCGAACAAAAATAAGTAGTAGCACCTAAAAGCATTCCTGTTCCACCAATGAGTAGAATTCTTTCCATTTGAAACAACTACCTTGTTTATAATATATTGCTTATCAACATATTATAAATTATCTAATATGTAATGGCTTGTTCCTCAATAGTTTGCGGAACATCTCGGTATTCGTATTGCTGATTTCTTAGTTGAGGCTCAAAGCCGGCTTCTTTTATTGCTTGTTGAATTCCCTTGGCCGTAAAACGATGTGGTGCTCCTGCTGCAGAAACTACATTTTCCTCAATCATAATAGAACCAAAGTCGTTTGCTCCTGCATGAAGGCAAAGTTGAGCTGTTTCCTTTCCAACCGTTAGCCAGGAAGCCTGAATATTCTCCACATTCGGTAACATAATTCTGCTCATGGCTATCATACGTATGTATTCATCTCCTGTTACGTTGTTGGAAATTCCTTTGTGTCTTTTTAACAGCGTTCCATCATCTTGAAACGGCCACGGAATAAATGCAAGGAAACCTTTTGCGTTTGCTGGTTTCTCGCTTTGCACCTCTCTAAGCCACACCAAATGCTCAAATCGCTCTTCAATAGTTTCAATGTGTCCAAACATCATGGTTGCAGAAGTGGTAAGATTTAATTGGTGCGCAGCACGCATCACATCCAACCATTCTTTTCCTCCACATTTCCCTTTAGAAATCAATCTGCGAACACGATCGTTTAAAATTTCGGCACCTGCACCCGGCAAAGAATCTAATCCCGCTTCCTTCAAGGCTTTTAAAACTTCTGTATGTGTTGATTTTTCGAGCTTTGTAATATGTGCTATTTCCGGTGGTCCCAATGAATGCAATTTCAAATTGGGATAAAGTCGTTTTAACTCCTTAAACAAATCGACATAAAATTTCAGACCCAATTCGGGGTGGTGTCCGCCCTGCAACAATAACTGCTCTCCTCCGTACCTAAATGTTTCTTCTATCTTTTGCTTGTATTGTTCTATAGTTGTAATGTAAGCCTCTGCGTGTCCGGGAATGCGGTAAAAATTACAAAACTTACAATTAGCAGTACAAACATTGGTGGTGTTTACGTTTCTGTCAATTATCCAAGTAACTTTTCCGTCTTTTTTCTTTTCTTTTCTAAGCTCGTTTCCAACGTGCATTAGCAAAGATGTTGGAGCATTCTTAAATAAAAAAACACCTTCTTCAATAGAAAGAAAATCTTTTTTTAACGCTTTATCAATAAGAGAATTTACTGTCATGTATTGCACAGGGTTGTTAGTATATAGAAATCCCGTTTAATCAAAATTACACAAAGAAAAGGATACGCTATATTGTTGTTAAAGTTTTCCCCCTCGTTGCATATAAAATTCCTACATTTGTTTGTAAACCAAAAATAACAATTAAAACAACTTATACCGTTCAAAAGTTCTATGATAACACTAAAAAAAGCCACAGTAGCAGCCAAAGGTGAGTCTGTACTTATACTTGCAAAATCGGTTGATTCAATACCGTCTAACATACAACTTACTACAGATCAAAAATTGTATATAAAACAACGAATTGCTGATAATGAAAAAAGGTTGGTTTTTATCAATAAACTCGGTCACTACGTTATTTTTTTACAAATAGATGAAAAAGTAAATGGATATAATTCTGTTGAGAAAATCAGAAAAAACGCAAGCACAGTAGCATCTGTACTAAACGACAATAAGATAAAAGAAATAACTGTTTTTAATTTAACGAGCAATCCAACTTATTCTTTTGCTGCTGCAGAGGGATTAGTATTGGGTTCATATCAGTTTATCCGTTTTAAAAAGGATGCGAAAAAAGAACAAAACACACTTAAATCTGTACATATAATTGATGCTAAACTTGACAATAAAGAGGTAGAGACTATGTCTATTATTCTTGATGCAACTTATAAAGCGCGAGATTTAGTTAATTTGCCTCTAAGCCACTTAAACGCGGTAGGGTTGGCAAAGGAGATAGAAAAAATGGGGAAAGAGTCGGGTTGTAAGGTTGAGGTTTTTAATAAATCGAAAATACAATCGCTTAAGATGGGCGGCTTGTTATCAGTAAACAAGGGAAGTATAGACCCCCCAACGTTTACCATAATGGAGTGGAAGCCTAAAAATGCAAAAAATAAAAAACCGTATGTGTTAGTTGGTAAGGGTGTGGTGTACGATACAGGCGGATTATCCTTAAAGCCAACAGCAAATTCTATGGATTTGATGAAGTGTGATATGGCTGGCTCTGCAACTGTTTCGTGTGCGGTATATGCCATAGCTAAAGCAAAACTACCTATTCATGTGATAGCGCTAGTTCCCGCCACAGACAACCGCCCTGGAGGAAATGCCTATGCACCGGGCGATGTAATAACTATGTACGATGGAACAAACGTAGAAATGTTGAACGCAGATGCTGAAGGACGAATGATATTGGCAGATGCTCTTTCGTATGCAAAAAAATACAATCCGGAACTGGTGTTGGATTTTGCAACCCTTACCGGTGCAGCAATGGCAGCTATTGGTCCACAGGGCATGGTGTGTATGGGTGTGTTGGATGAAAAAATAAAAACAAAACTAAAAGACTCAGGAAATAATGTGTATGAACGCTTGGCGGAGTTCCCATTTTGGGAAGAATATGGCGATTTGATAAAATCAGAGATTGCAGATATTAAAAATGTGGGCGGCCCTAGTGCCGGTGCTATTACCGCAGGAAAGTTTTTGTATCATTTTACTTCTTATCCATGGATGCATTTTGATATTGCCGGACCTGCGTTTATCAGCGCAAAAGACGGTTACAAATCAAAAGGTGGAACAGGCGTGGGAGTTAGGTTTTTGTTTGATTTTTTTAGAAATATCTAGTCCGTTTGTTGATTTTGGGAGTAGCTATTTAATAAATTTTTAATTTGCTCGAACGACTATGAGTTTAGATAACAAAATAAAAGTAGGCATATCACACGGAGATATTAATGGTATAGGGTTGGAGGTAATTATTAAAACCTTCGCAGAACAAGCTATGTTTGATGTGTGTACACCCATTTTGTTTAGCTCTGCAAAAACATTTGCCTACCACAAAAAAACAATAACAGGTTTTGATGATGTGGCCTACGAAATTGTAAAAGATTCCGATAGGTTAAATCTTAAAAAAATAAATCTCGTAAGTTGCTACGAAGAAGAAGTGGAGATGGAATTGGGTAAACCTACAGCCAATGGAGGAAAGTATGCGTTTAAATCGCTAGATGCTGCAACGGTGGCACTGTTGAATAAAAAGATTGATGTGTTAGTAACAGCCCCAATTAACAAGAACAACATACAATCAAACGATTTTAAGTTTCCCGGGCACACCGAATTTCTGGAGAAAAAGTTTTCCGGAAACGCATTGATGATATTAGCTTCGGAACAACTGAGGGTTGCGGTGGTTACGGGGCATGTTCCGGTGGCACAGGTAGCACAGCACATTACAACCGACAATGTGTACAGAAAAATTAAACTACTGAATCAATCACTCATAAAAGATTTTGGTGTGCGTAAGCCACGCATAGCGGTTTTAGGGCTTAATCCGCATGCGGGAGATAACGGAGTAATTGGAGACGAAGAAAAAACAGCTATTATTCCCGCCATTGAAAAAGCAAGACAAGAGGGCTTGATGGTATTTGGCCCTTATTCGGCTGACGGATTTTTTGGTCAAGGCACACACAGCTCGTTTGATGCAGTATTGGCTATGTACCACGACCAAGGCTTAATTCCCTTTAAAACACTAGCATTTAGCACAGGCATTAATTATACCGCAGGGTTAGATGTGGTTAGAACATCTCCCGACCACGGTACAGGATATGATATTGCAGGAAAGAATCAAGCAAACGAACAGTCTTTTAGAAATGCGATTTATTTGGCTTGTGATATTTTTAGATCTCGCAAAAACCTAGAGCAAATTAGCTCCAACCCTCTGCCAATAACAGCAAGGAATTCGAGAGATAGAGACAATTAATCTCTGAAAATATACTTGGTTTATCGATTTCCCTTAAGCGCTTCTTCGTAATTGGGCCAACGAACATGCTGTTCAAAATCGGCTACTTTATCGAGCTTTCCAAACTGCTTAAAATATAATTTCCTCGACATTCCATCGTGGTGCAACGATTTAAACTCAAACTGGTACGTTTGAAAAATATTGAGCCAACAAAAAAACACCACAACAACACCAGCAGAAATAGATACATACTTTTTTTGCTTGAGAATAACATGAATAATTGCGGCTAATGGTATTGCTAGTAATGCATAACTTTCAATAAAACTTCTTTGACCTAAACAGCCCCCGTACCACCAACACCACCAACAAGAAATGATGTATGTGTTACTAATAAGAAAAAGAATAATTCCTAATCTAAATTTTCTAAGTTCATCCTTTAAAAAGTAAACACCACCAATAGCAAGTAACATAAGTGGTGTATATACTAACCATCCTTTTTGGTAACTAAACAATACATCCAAAAATTTAGGTTTCAACCAATAAAACGTTTCGTTTCCGTATGCATAATAATAATAATCACCCGTAACACTTTTCCAGTAAGCTATTTGGGGCACCCAAACAATTGCTGTACAAACAATAATTAAAACAAGCTGCCACCAAAAATTTTTAAACAGTTTAATTTTTTGCAGTAACGAATTTCTATCTGTTACGTTATATAGAATAAAAAACAATGCAATCACACCATTAGATGGCCTTACCAAAGAAATTAGACCAAACGAAAAACCAATAATAAGCACATTTTTTATAGATGTATTTTCGTGCCACCTACAACTGTAATAAATAAAAACAGCAAAAAGAAAAAAACTATATACGTGCGACATTGGCGCAGATTGAGAGGAGTAGCACAACAAGCCCGTTCCCAAACCCAACACCAAAAGGGTAAGAGAGATTACTGCTTCGGAAAAGCAAAACAATTCTAAAATTTTTTTTGTAACCAATAAGCCCAAACCCAAATAAAACAATGCACTTAGCAGAAGAGCTATTTTGTAGGGCTCTGAGAATCCATTGGGCTCGTACGTTGAATTTTTTGCATACAAATGCCCGGCAAAGAAAAATGGCGAATACAACATGGCAGTGCCCATGGTCATTTTAATTACTTTTTCGCCCTCTGCGGTATATGCCGGCCAGAATCGGTATTGATTGTCGCCATAACGATAGTCGCTTTTTTTTAACGCTATGTCATCGTAAATAAAATAGGCAGGAAGATATGCGTAATAGCTATGTATATCGTGCTCTATAACACGTTCCTCTTTTTGCCAGTTTTTTAAACTAATGTCAATTACTGCACAAGCTATAACAACTATAAATATGGCTATGGAGGATGGTTTCATAGGCATCTTTTAGCTATTCAATAAAAAAAAGAGTTGAGTCGTTCATTGTTTTGCTTGTGGCTCTAATTTCTTTTGTTTGCGGGTGCAACAATAAATATTTTCCGTTTGCCGCTCTAAAGGAAACAGATCCATCGGGGTGGTTTATGGTTTCAAATGTTTCCCAGTCTGCAATTCTTTGTTTGGATGCTGTAATAAACTTTTCTGTTGTGTTTAGTTCGGAACACCAATAGTTTCCACCATAATCAACAAGTGCAATGTGGTTGCTATCTAGTTGATGTATATAAAATGTTTCCCATAATCCCGGAATAGTTTTATCGGCAATTATTTTATTCTGTTTACCAGGATCTGAAAATAAATAAACATTGCTTTTTGTTTTTATTCTATTTCCTTTAATTGGATTTATGGTGTAAATAAATGCATTTTTATACGTAGCGAGTTTTTTTCCTAGAGAATGTTTCAGTGTTGTATCTTTTTGCAGGTTATCCGAATCAACAATAATGTATTTTGCTCCATTCAAGGCACAGCTGGCAATAATTTGTTTTGTAAAAGATTTGAATGTAAACGATGTCCAACCTTGCCTGTTCATATTGTAAAGAGTAGCGTTTGGCGTAACATCCGGAATACAAATAATTTTAGCGTCTTTGGGAGTCAATACACTGTCGGCTAATTTCAAAAACTCCGGCTCATAAAACAGTGCCGAATTCCATTTTGCAGGCTGTTGGTTGTGCTTTTGCCACTGCTTTGGCATGTCATAAACAAAGTAAACAAACACTGCTAATACCAGCCCCTTAAACAATATACTCTCGTATATTTTTGAGTTGGTTTTTTTAAATATATGAAACGAAAAAATAGATGTGAACACGGGTAGTATGGTAAGGTTGATGGTGTAATAAATATTCTCGCTTACGCCTACATAAAAATTAAATACAAAGGCTGCAATACCTATCAATAAAAGAAAATACACCCCCCTAAAAAAAACAGAGAGCTCTTTATTGTTTATAAAAACATATACGCTTAATAGGATAAATAAAAAGAATTGTGCGGGTCCCCAATAAATATTGGTAAACTGAACCAACCTTCTAAGTGAATGAAAAAAATTTTCGTGTTCTGATTCCCAAATAGGCCAACCGGGCCAAGTGCTTGTTCCTAAAAAAGAAACAAAATGGCTTTGGTTGTAGTATATAGCATACCTGTACCAAAGCGCAGCCAGCAAGAAGGCGAATAATATGGGTATTGCATCCATTCTTTTAAACCAACTGTTCTCTTTTTTTAGCGTAACCCAGCCAACCATTTCTAAAGAGAATAGCGCTGCAATAGCAATTAAGCTTAGCGCAGCATTTGCCTTTAATAAAATACCGAGTGAGAAAAAAAACATTGCTATCCAAATGTCTCTATTCTTAGCTGTTTCCCGGTATTTATATAAAAAATTCCAACCAACAAATGTAAAGCTGAGCGCAGAAGTATCGGGCAAAAAACTAACGGAAAAAAAATTAATGTACGGGATGGAATAAAGCAATAGCGGCACAATCAGAGCTGCAAATTGATCTTTTGTTACCCGATAGGTAAATAAAAACAAATTGTACAACCCAATAAAAAAAATAAAAAGGGTTGTTCCCCTAAAAATAAAATCATGTTGCCCAAAAAGCTTATAGAGTATAGCAATGAAGTAGTACAAGTAAGGGCATTCTCCGGCTGCATACCCATCGTTACTCAAATAATTGTGTACGCGGGGTTCTAAAAAGTTCATACCGTGCTCGTAGTACATTTTTGCAAACGAGGCACAATCTGCTTGCCGCCAGGTGTGGCTGCCTACCGGTGGTTGGTTAAGTAGCTCTATGTTTCCCGAATAATAAAGTATAGAAAAATAGAGGACTACAAAAAGTATTTTTATTTTAGCAGACATTACTACAAATTAAGTAAAAGAAAATTACAACGTCTTTTATTTTAACAAATACATTTAATGCAACCAGAAATTTCAGTCATTATTCCTGTACACAACGAAGAATTGGTGTTGGATGCAGCTTATACTCGTATTACGGCAAGTATAAAAAAAATCTCTTCGAATTACGAGCTACTGTTTGTGAATGATGGTAGTAAAGATAAGTCGATAGAACTCATTAAACGCTTTGCGTCTATTGACAACAACGTAAAGTACATTGATTTAAGTAGAAATTTCGGACATCAAATAGCGTTATCTGCCGGCATTGATGCTGCACTAGGAAACTCGGTGGTTATAATAGATGCCGACCTGCAAGACCCACCGGAATTAATAGCTGAGCTATATAACAAATTAAATGAGGGTTTTGATGTAGTGTATGCAAAACGTAGAGAGAGAAAGGGTGAGCGCTTTTTGAAAAAGCTAGTTGCAAAATATTTTTACAGAGTTTTTTCAAAAATAATTCCTTTCGAAATACCAATAGATACAGGCGATTTTAGAATCCTAAACAAACGTATTGTTGAGCAGCTCAGACAAATGCCCGAACAGCAGCGCTTTCTACGAGCACAAATTGCTTGGCTTGGTTTTAACCAATCGTTTGTTGAGTTTGACAGAGAACCCAGATATGCCGGAAAGGGAACCTATACGTACAAAAAATTGTGGGCAATGGCTGTTGATGGAATAACGGCTTTTTCCAGCACACCACTAAAAATAGCTTCTAATATAGGCTTGTGCTTATTAACAATATCGGTAGTGTTATTGGGTTATCTTTTTTTTAATTGGTTAGAAACAAATCAACATCCATCATCTGCTTTATTGTTGTTGTTTGCTATATTGTTTATCGGTAGCATTCAGTTAATTTGTTTGGGGATAATTGGAGAGTATATATCACGCATAAACACCAACGTTAGGAATAGACCGTTGTATGTAGTAAAGCAACGCAACTGATAGCTCTTTGACATTTCTTATATTTTTGAGTACTTTTATACCGTGAATTACCATAATCATATAACGATAACTCCATCCATTCGATTCGGAAAACCTTGCATTATTAATACTCGTATTGCAGTTTATGATGTATTGGGTTGGATGGCATCCGGAATGAACATCCAACAAATAGTAGAAGACTTTCCAGAATTAGATGAGGAAAAGATAAGAGCTTGCTTAGCTTTTGCCGCTGATAAAGAGCACAAGCTGCATATTGCGTCATGAAGCTACTGTTTGATCAAAACATTTCTTTTCGAGTTGTTAAAACAATTTCGAGCCTATTTCCTAATAGCGCTTCGGTAAAGGAATTATACCTAGAAAACAAATCAGATGTTGACATTTGGTATTATGCGAAACAACATAATTATACTATCGTTACTTTTGACTCCGACTTTATAGATTTAGCAATACTTAAAAAACAATCACCAAAAATTATTTTTTTTCGTACCGGAAACACATCCACACAAAACATTATAAGTACTTTAAACGCTAACTTTTTAAGTATTAAACATTTTATTGAAAAAGAAGACTCAACTATTATTTTTGAATTATATAAATAACACCTTTTTATGAAATTCGCAACCAAAGCAATACATGCAGGCCAAGAGCCAGATCCTACAACAGGAGCTATCATGACTCCTATTTACCAAACATCTACGTATGTACAACCAAGTCCGGGTCAGCACAAAGGATACGCCTACGCACGCGGTAAAAACCCAACACGAAGTGCATTAGAAAAATGTATTGCTTCTCTTGAAAATGCAAAATATGGCTTGTGTTTCTCAAGCGGAATGGGGGCTTCCGATGCCATCATAAAATTATTGCGCCCGGGTGATGAGGTAATTGCAGCCGATGATTTATATGGAGGCTCGTATCGCATGTTTGAAAAGGTGTTCAGACCTTTTGGAATAAAATTTCATTATGTAAACATGCACGATGCAAGCAATATAAACTCTTACATAAACAATAACACAAAAATGCTTTGGGTGGAAACACCAACCAACCCAACCATGAAAATTATTGATATAGCGGCTTGTTCAGAGATTGCAAAAAAAAATAATCTGATTTTGGTTGTTGACAACACCTTTGCTTCTCCTTACCTTCAAAACCCGCTTAATCTAGGTGCCGACATTGTTATGCACTCCGTAACAAAATATTTAGGCGGACACTCCGATGTAGTAATGGGAGCAACGTGCACAAATGATGATAAGCTATATGAGCAGTTGGCGTTTATACACAACTCGTGTGGAGCAACTCCGGGGCCAATGGATAGTTTTTTAGTACTGCGTGGAATAAAAACACTGCATGTGCGCATGGAACGCCATTGCTATAATGGTAAAAAGGTTGCCGAATTTTTGAAACAACACCCCAAGGTAGATAAGGTGTATTGGCCAGGATTTACGGACCATCCGAACCATGCAATAGCAAAAAAACAAATGAAAGACTTTGGTGGTATGATTTCGTTTACGCTGAAAGGAAATTCAAAAGACGAAGCATTCAAGATTACATCGAGCACTGAGGTGTTTTCATTAGCAGAATCTTTAGGTGGAGTAGAAAGTTTGATTGGCCATCCAGCCACTATGACTCATGCCTCTATACCACAAGCAGAAAGAGAAAAATCGGGCGTGGTAGATTCATTACTGCGACTAAGTGTAGGTATCGAAGACATTGATGATTTATTAGAAGATTTAAAAAAGGCATTAGGATAGTATCCTTTTTTAAAAAACACCGTACAAGCAATAGAAGTAATAGCGCTTTATGAATAGGTTAAAAAAAGGGGTATTAATTACATTATCGTTTTTGTTGTGCGGAGCATTGTTAATTCAGCTTACCAACAACAACCATGTGTATAGAGCAGTTGCATACACCTACCTTAAAGGCCGCACCGGACCTGGTATTGAAGATCATAAGTACTTTAAACACACAGATGTAGTTGCGAAAAATTATCGCGCATTGCCCAATTCATCGTCTTACAATAAAAAAGAACTAACTCCGGAAGAGCTTGCTATTATTGAGAAATACAAAACAGAAGCTTTTTTGGTCATCAAGAACGATTCGGTGGTTTACGAACATTATTGGGATGGATACAGCGAAGACTCTCGCAGCAACTCGTTTTCTATGGCAAAAACAATTGTTTCTATACTTGTTGGTATTGCAATAAATGAAGGTAAAATAAAAAATATCGACCAACCGGTTGCTGATTTTATTCCGAGTTTTAAAGTTGGAGTCAAGCAGCAAATTACAATTCGGCACTTGGTTACAATGAGCTCTGGAATTGGGTTTGATGAGCACTACAAAAATCCACTTGCTTATCCAGCAAAAGCATATTACGGAAAGGACATTAACAAACTTACGCTTGGTTATGAGGCTACAGAGCAGCCCGGAAAGGTTTTTAATTATTTAAGTGGTAACACCCAACTGTTGGGGATAATCTTGGAGAGTGCGACCGGCTTAAGTTTGAATGAATACGCCTCTCAAAAACTTTGGAATCCTATTAACGCCAAAAATACCGCTTGGTGGGACATTGACGATGCTGGTAACGAAAAAGCGTATTGTTGTTTTAATTCTAACGCACGAGACTTTTCTCGTATTGGATTGCTGTATTTACATAAAGGCAAATGGAATGATAAACAAATTGTATCGGAGCAATATGCTAGTGAATCGGTTGTGCCGGCCAATCTTGTAAATACACGTGGAGAAAAAAACACTTGCTATGGATATTCCTGGTGGATTATGAATTACAAAACCAAGAACATTTTTTACGCACGAGGAATTTTGGGACAATACGTATTTGTTGTACCTTCAGAAAACCTAGTCGTGGTGCGCCTAGGATGGGATAGAGCAAAAAGAAAAGAAACAGACGATCACTCCCCTGATGCATATTCCTATTTAGATATTGCATTAAATAAATACGCTACCAATAACTAGTTTCCTTTGTTTTTATTTTCATACAAGGATTTCCGAAGTCTTAATCAATATATATTTACTGTCTATGCGGTAAGTTTTGGATTCTACTTCTCGTAAAGCTAGAATGACATAATTGGATTGGATTTAACTTCTTTTCCTATAAAATACTACCTTTACGTAAATTTTACACTATGGCAAAAAAGTATACATACAAACAAGAACGAGCACTTGTAACTATTGATTGTGTTGTCTTAACTTATCATAAAAACAATTTTTATGTGTTGTTAAATAAAAAAGAAGCGAAAGATTTTTGGACAATTATCGGAACACCTCTTAAACTAAAAGAAGACGCTACAGAAACAATATCAAAAGAAGTAAAAGAAAAAACAGGCGCAAAAAATTTTTATATAACGCAACTCGCTGCCTATGCAGGCGTTAAAAGAAATCCAAAAGAGCGAAGTGTTTCTATTTCTTACGTATGTATTATTCCGGAGATAGAACCTATCTCCACAGAAAATAAAAAATGGTTCTCGTTGAAAAACCTTCCAACGCTCGGTTTTGACCACAAAATAATTATTAAAGATTCTTATGATAAAATTAAAACACGCGTAAATAGTGTTTTGTTTTTAGCAGCTATATTGCCCAAGCGGTTTACCATTTCTCAAATGCAAAATATGGTAGAGGTGCTATCCAATAAAACATTCGACAAAAGAAATTTCAGAAAAAAAATTATTTCCCAGAAAATTGTAGAGCCGCTAAAAGAACTACAAAGAAACGTAAACCATCGTGCTGCACAATACTATAAAATAGCTCCGAAAGCATTAGAAAAAACCATTTAATAACTTGTGTTGATGAACAAACTATTTTTCTCTACAAAAAACTACTCTTATTTACGAGACCAATTGGTTGCATCAACAAAAGCAGATTGCGGAACGGTTGAAACAACTTTGTTTCCTGATGGAGAGCGTTACCAAAGAATAATAACTCCTGTAGAAAAAAGAAATGTTGTCTTAATTGGGGGCACTATAAACGAGAATGATACACTAGAACTGTACGACCTAGCCTGTACTCTAGCGCAAAATGGGTGTTCAGAACTTACTATTGTTATTCCCTACTTTGGCTATTCTACCATGGAAAGAGCGATAAAGTATGGAGAAGTAGTAACAGCTAAAACAAGAGCGCTGCTACTTTCTTCTATTCCTGCCTGCAACAACGGTAACAAAATAATATTGTTCGATTTACACACCGAAGGACTACCGCATTATTTTGAAACTACAGTTAAGCCCATTCATGTTTACTGCAAACCCTTAATAATAGAACTTTGCAAAGAACTTGCCGGAACAGATTTTGTACTTGCCAGTACAGATGCAGGTAGAGCAAAGTGGGTAGAATCGCTAGCTACTGATATGAGCGTAGATATTGGTTTTATAAGTAAAAAAAGAATCAGTGGAACAGAGACAGAGGTGCTTTCAATAAATGCTGATGTAAATAACAAAACAGTTGTAATTTATGATGACATGATTAGAACCGGAGGCTCTTTAATTAATGCAGCAAGGGCTTATAAGCAAGCCGGTGCAAATAAAATTATAGCAATTACAACGCACGGGCTTTTTTCAAACAATGCACTCGAAAAAATAAAAGCAACGAATCTATTTGAGAAAATAGGTTGTACTGACACACACATTAACGCCCTTAGTAGTAAAGATTCTTTTCTTGTAGTAAAAAGTATTGATAAACTTATTGCGGAAAATTGCTAATTAGTAGGCGCGTGCTTTATTGCCTTCCATGTAGTAAATAAACGAAAGGTTGGCAACCCTGTTTCCTCCGGGAGTAGGGTAGTTGCCGGTAAAATACCAATCTCCGGTATGATTAGGGCACGCAGCGTGCAAACCATCTACGGTTTGGTAACAAATTTCTAATTCTGCTTTTAAATCAACAGGTTTTAATAATTCTGCTATTTGCTTTCCTACTTCTTCGTACGAAAACAAATCGTATATCTTTTGAATGGGATTTATAATTTCTTCTTTGGGCAAATGCTGTTGCTGTTTTGCAAAAGCATACACTTCTTGTAAGAAATTTTCTTTACCCGATTTTTTTACCAATGTTATAACAGCTTGAAAAGCTATAAAGTCGCCCAGTCTGGCCATATCGATACCATAACAATCCGGATAACGGATTTGAGGAGCGGAAGAAACGATTACTATTTTCTTTGGATGCAACCTGTCTAAAATTCTGATGATGCTTTGTTTAAGGGTAGTTCCACGCACAATGCTATCGTCCAAAACAACCAAATTATCAATATGATTTCTAACCAATCCATAGGTGGTATCGTACACGTGCGCTACCATGTCATCGCGCTTATTATCTTGTGTAATAAAGGTTCTAAGCTTTACATCCTTAATGGCAATTTTTTCTACTCTTGGTTTTATAGATAACAACTCTTGAATTCCGCTTAGTGTATTGTTTATACTAAGTGCTGCAATTTTTTCTGCGTTTTGCTTATCTAAATGATTTTGAACACCCTCTACTAGCCCAAGAAAAGCAACTTCTGCGGTGTTTGGTATATAGGAAAAAACGGTGTTTTTTATGTCCCCATCAACAGCACGAAGCACTTTATCTGTTAGGTTGTAACCCAATTTTTTTCTTTCTGTATAAATATCTTTGTCGTTTCCTCTTGAAAAATAAATACGTTCGAACGAACAAGATTTTTTTTCCTTTTGCGATATAATTTGTTTTTCTGCTGTATCGCCATTCTTCTTAATAATTAATGCGCAACCGGGAGTTAACTCTTTAACACTTCCAATAGGCACATTAAAAACAGTTTGTATGGCAGGTCTTTCGGAAGCAACAACTACAACTTCTTCGTCTTGGTAATAAAACGTAGGCCGTATTCCGTTCGGATCTCTAAACACAAATGCATCGCCATGTCCAATTAAACCAACCATAGCATATCCACCATCCCATTTTTTACTAGCATTCTTCAAAATAGTTTCAACATTAATTGTATCGGCAATTAACGATGATATTTTTTCTTGTGAATAACCCTTGTCTTTAAACTCGTTGTAAAGTCTATCATTTTCTTCGTCTAGAAAATGACCAATTTTTTCCATTACAGTAATGGTATCTGCCTTTTCGCGTGGGTGCTGACCCAAATCTATTAACTGCTGGAAAAGCTCATCTACGTTGGTTAAATTAAAATTTCCGGCAACAACTAAATTTCTGGTTCTCCAATTATTTTGTCGTAAAAACGGGTGGCAACTTTCAATACTGTTTCCACCATATGTTCCGTAGCGCAAGTGACCAAGAAAAAGTTCACCCGAAAAAGGAACATTTGTTTTTAGCCATGCAGCGTTTGTAAAATCGCTTGCGTTGTTTTCTTTTGCCTCTTCAAATTTTTCGTTGATAGATGAAAAAATTTCTGATATAGCAGAACTGGTATTAGAGCGAAACCTATCTACATACTGCATCCCTGGGGGTAAATCAAACTTAATAGATGCAACACCGGCTCCGTCTTGGCCTCTGTTGTGTTGCTTTTGCATAAGCAAATACAACTTGTTGTGGGCATACAAGGGTGTTCCGTATTTGTCGCAGTAATATTGTAAAGGTTTTAATAGCCTAATAAGAACTATTCCGCATTCGTGTTTTATGCTATCGCTCATATATGAACTACAAAGGTATTAATTTTATGCAAATTACGTTTTAACCTGTTCTCTGGTCACTTGTCGCCAAAATTGATATATTTGTCATACAATTATCCTGCATTAGTCATGAAACGTTTTTCGCTTTTAGTTGTTTTTATATTATTAAGTTGCTCGTTTTGTTTTTCTCAACTTAAGGCATTGTTTGGTTGTACAGCTGGTGTTTCCGGACCTCATAGTCCGGCTTCTACTGAAACTGTTGCCATTGCCGGCTCAACCTCTACTTGGAGCAACAAAGGAAATATTACAGCATCTGACGATTCGTATTCCACAAACACAACTGATTTAGCCGCAAACGGAAGTTATACCGATTATTTAATTGCAAGAAATTTTGGAATATCGATGACATCTGATTGTGCACCAGGAGTAATAACATTCTCTGTAGAACGAAGTAATCCCAACACAAATATTGATGATTACAGAGTAAGGTGGGTGATAAATGGTGCTATTCAAACCGGGTGCGATTATGCTAATAATACTAACTGGCCAGCAGCAGACGCCATTAGAACCTATGCCTTAGATGCCGGACAAACCTGTGTTGGAAGGGCTGATGTAATGTCTGCTTTTTTTGGATTAGCGTTTTCTGCCAATAGAGATGCGGCAGCCGGGGTAGCAGCTACAGCACAAGTTGACCATATAACAGTAAGCTCAACGTATGGACTCCCTCCTGCTTGTGGTGAATTTTGTGTTATCAACTATGGTCTTCCGGTAGAGCTAACCTCTTTCGAACTTTTTTCTAAACGAAAAAATGAAGTGGATTTGTATTGGACTACTGCCACTGAAATAAATAACGAATATTTTGTTGTTGAACGTTCGCTTGACGCTAAAACTTTTGTAGAAGTAGGTAGAATAAAGGGCAGTGGAAATAGCAATACAATTGTTAATTACTATTTTACTGACAAAGAATTGTATGCAGGCAGATTTTATTACCGACTTAAACAAGTCGATTTTGATGGTAAATTCAAATACTCTGACGTAAGATCTGTGCGAGTAAAAACAGATGACGACATTTATATTTACCACAACATGGATTTAAACTATGCCATTGTTAATTTTATAGAGTTACCGCAAACAATGCCGGATATTTTTGTTGCCAATGCAATGGGTCAAAAAATTAGTGTTCCAAAGAATATGGAAAATTTTTTGGATGGAAAAATAAAATTAGACCTTAGAAAACTAACTTCCGGTGTTTACTTTGTGTCTGTAGATGATGCGGGAATAAAGCAAAGTAAAAAAATTATTATTCCTTAAATTCTATTTCTTTCTTTCCACAATTGATTGAATGATTTTGCCGCAACAACAGGCAATTCCCGTCTATCACCCCATTGTTTTTTAAAGAATTGACGGAGCATAAAATTTTTGACTTTGGCTCCACCTTTTTCCATGGTACTTCGCTTTAACATGGCTTTCTTCCAAAAATACCAAGTACCGTTTTCTACTTTGGTCGAAAAGCCATTTTTAACGGAGTCTCTACGATTAAACAATAGCAGCTTATGTAAATCAATTTTTACGGGACAGACTTCTGTACATTTTCCACATAACGATGACGCATAACTTAAATGCTTAAACTCTTGCATTCCTTTATAGTGAGGCGTTATAACCGAACCAATGGGTCCACTGTATGTTGAAGCATAAGAATGGCCCCCAACGCTCTTATAAATAGGACATCCGTTTAAACAAGCTCCACAACGAATACAATTAAGCGCTCTGCGTTGTTCCGGTTCTGCTAATAAATTTGTTCTTCCATTATCAAGCAACACCACATACATTTCTTGAGGTCCATCGGTTTCTCCTTCTTGTTTTGGTCCGGCTAATATAGAATTGTACACTGTAACTTTCTGACCGGTTCCATAAGTAGATAATAGTGGCCAAAATAAATCTAAATCGGTAAGTGATGGAATTATTTTTTCGATACCAACAATAGCAATGTGTACTTTTGGGTATGCCATCGAAAGCATTGCGTTTCCTTCGTTTTCGGTTACCGCAACAGCACCAACATCCGCAATTAAAAAATTACCACCGCTTACACCAACCTCTGCTTTTGTATATTTTTCGCGCAATAATTTTCTAACATGCGCTACAATTTCAGGAGGTGTCCAATCTATTGGTGTTCCCTGCTTCTCGTTAAATGTTTTTGCTACATCCTCCTTAGAAAGATGCATGGCGGGTGTAACAATGTGATAAGGTGGTTCGTTGCGTAATTGTACAATGTATTCTCCTAAATCCGTCTCAAGGCTTTCTATGCCTTCTTTAGCAGCAGCTTCGTTAAAATGAATTTCTTCTGTTGTCATCGACTTCGACTTAACAACAGTTTTTGTATTGTGCTTTTTCATTATTTGCACAATCTCTTTCATAGCTTCTTCTGCATCTTGCGCCCAAATAACCTTTCCTCCTCGCTTAATAAAATTAGACTCGAATTCTATTAAATATTTATCAAGATTCTCAATTACTTTTGTCTTTAATGCCGAAGCTCTTGTTTTTGCCAATTCTAAATTAGAAAACTGATGTTTTCCTTCTTCAACCTTTTTATCGTATTGATGAATATTAAATAACAATTTTCGTCTGTGTTCTCTATCAAACGATTTTACTTCGGAAGATTCAATAAATTCATCAAACTGTGTTGGCATAAACTTTATTTTATCAAAAACATTTACTTAAAAATACACATTAATGTTAAAAATATACTTACAACTTTTTTAATTGTGCTATTTTAAAAACTACACCATAAATGTGTTTTACTCTATTAGTTAATAACTCAAACTTTATTTTAGAAACATCATCGGAAGGTTTGTGGTAATCTTCATGAGTTCCATTAAAATAAAAAGCAATTGGGATTTTATTTTTTGCAAAATTGTAATGGTCGGATCTGTAGTAATACCTGTTTACATCATTTCTGTCAAATGAAAAATCGAGAGATAGGTTGTTGTACAAACTATTTTGTTTTATTATCAATCGCTTTAAACTTTTCTTAATTTTTTCAGAGCCTATTACATATACATAATTTGAATCGGTGGCATGTTTTGCATCAATCCTTCCAATCATATCAATATTTATATTCGCTATACATTTATTTAAAGGTATCACAGTATTTTTAACATAATAATTAGACCCCAACAATCCTTTTTCTTCTCCACTAAATGCAATAAATAAAATAGTATTATCGGGCTTATTGCCTAATTTTGCTTCATCAGAAAAAATGCGAGCTATTTCTATAATCGCGGCTACTCCAGAAGCATTGTCATCTGCGCCATTGTAAACCAAAGAATCTTTTATACCTAAATGGTCGTAATGAGCAGATATAATAAGTGTTTTCGCGTTTGGTAAATTTCCTCGTATAAATCCAATTACATTATGGCCTGTTAAATTTGTATATATTTTATTTGCTGTATCAACAGAATAATCATACTGTTGCAGGTAATTATCTGTAAAGGATTCTAAGCCGATTTTTCTAAATTTTTTAGCTATGTAATCAGCGGCTTGCTTTTGACCTAAGGTGCCTGTTTCTCTTCCCTCCATAGCATCTGAAGAAAGTGTGGTAATATAACTTTTTAAGCTGTCTGTGCTAATTCTTTCAACTAGTTGTTCTATGGAAGTTGCGCTTGCGATTGAAGAAAATAAAAAGAATAAAAAAACAATACGAATCATTTTTTATAAATCTATTTTTTCTATTCTCTTTTGATGTCTATTTCCTTCAAATGTGGCGTTTAAAAAGGTGTTTATTATTTCAATGGCTTCATTATCCGTAATAAATCTAGCCGGTAAAGAAATAATATTTGCGTTGTTATGTTGTTTTGCAAGTGCTGCTATCTCTTTATTCCAACATAATGCAGCTCTAATTCCTTTGTGTTTATTAGCCGCAATTGCAACACCATTACCGGTACCACAAACCAAAATACCTAATTCAACTTCTTTATTTACAACACTTGTAGCTACTTTATGAGCAAAATCGGGATAATCAACACTATCTAACGAATAAGTACCACAATCGTTAATTACGAAATTTTCTTTGGACAGTTTTGTTTTAATTACCTCTTTTAAAGTAAACCCTGCATGATCAGAACCAATACTTAGCTTCATTTGTTGAATTTTATATCGTAAAAATAGAATAGAATTATTAAAAACTATCTGTTAATTACCCTTTTTAATTGTTAATATCTGTTTATAACCTTATTGGCATGTATACACATATTATCTTCATTATGAAAAACAACTAACAATCAAATTTTACTTTCCAGTTTTTAATATTCTAATATTAACAACAAAAGACGGATATTAACAATTAAAAACTGTACATTTTTATCCATACTCAGGTTTATACACAGAATGTTTATAACAACCTAATTAGCAGATTTACAATAGTCTATAAAATATTAGTATTTAATAAGTTGTTAATAGTATTTAATATCTGATAAATACAATAAAACAGTAAAAAAATAACTAACTTAATTAACAAGCTAATAATAGATACATAAATAATAATTAAATAAAATATATAATATAAATGTTGTTTAATAAGTATGTGTAGAAGGTTGTTCAACATCGTATTAATTCTTCTTACTTTTGTTTGCTCTTACGGTCAACAAACCGAAACTGGTGCAAGCGAATTTAAAATTTATTATTACGCAGATGGAAAGAAATCAAGTGAAGGTACACTACGACAAGGAAAACCGGATGGATATTGGAAAACGTATTTTCCGAATGGAAAAGTTAAATCCGAAGGAAATAGGGAAAATTTTGTGCTGGATAGTTTATGGAAATTTTACAATGAAGACGGCATTTTAACACTCGAATACTACTACGAAAACGGAAAAAAAACAGGCGAAAAAAAGACATACGATTCAAAAACAGGCAAACTTTTATCCATTGAAAATTTTAAAGAAGACGTTAAACAAAATTTTAGTTTTAATTATCATTCCAATGGAAAAATAAAAGATAAAATTCCTTTTGTAGATGGCAAGGAGAATGGAAATGCTTTTGAATACGATACATTGGGAAATATTATTACACTTACCGAATATAAATTAGGATTTACCAGAAAATCAGAAAGAATAAACAGAAAAGATAGAGATGGTTTAAAACAAGGAGTGTGGAAAGATTTTTATGATAATGGAAATTTAAAAAATGAAGGAAGATATTTAAACGATAAGAAGGACGGGTATTTTAAGGATTATGCGCTGAATGGAAGTTTATTAAAAGTAGAAAAATATACCAACGGAAAATTACAAGAAGACGCACCAGAGTTAAAAAAAGTTGACATTTTTACGGAATATCATCCAACCGGCAAATTAAAATTTACCGGAGGTTATAAAGATGGTGTTCCGGAAGGAGTGCATAGAGATTATAATGATTCCGGATTAATTGTATCTTCTAAAATATATTCTGATGGTGTTATTATTGCCGAAGGAATAATGGATGAAAAAGGTAATCAACAAGGAATATGGAAAGAATACCATACCAATGGCAAAATAAAGGCACAGGGAGAGTATAAGGATGCTAAACGAGTAGGTGAGTGGGTATTTTATCATCCGAATGGAAAAGTAGAGCAAAAAGGTAAATACGATAAAAAGGGTAAAGCACAAGGATTATGGAAATGGTATTACGAAAGTGGTAATTTATTACGAGAAGAAAATTATGTAAATGATAAGTTGGAAGGAAATATGATTGAGTATAGTGATTCCGGAAAAGTAATAACAAAAGGAGAATATTTAGATGGATTGAAAGAAGGAACTTGGGTATATGAAATGGGTGATTACAGGGAAGAAGGCGCTTATAAAGCAGATAAAAGAGATGGAGAATGGAAGCATTTTTACACAAATGGAAAATTACGTTTTGAAGGTAAATTTATTGATGGTAGTGCAGATGGTAAACATAAATATTATCATTCAAATGGTAAGTTGATGCAAGAAGGTAAATATATAATGGGAAATAAAGATGGAGAATGGGTGTTTAAAGATGCTACTGGACTTTTATTATTAACCATTACGTATGTAAATGATATAGAAATAAAATTTGATGGCGTAAAAGTAAAACCTACCGAACAAGAAGTATTATCAAGTGGTACAAGCGCAGAAAAAAAATCTAAGTAATAATATTGAAGAAAAATTAGTTTGGGAAAGTTTAACAAAATTTTCTTCGTCTAACTTTCTTGTTATAGATAAAAACTATTGTATTTATACTGTTTACAACACAGTATATGCAAAAAATTTTATAGGAAAGTCTTTATATGATTTTGTACATCCGGAACATGTAGAACTATATAAGAAAAAAATTAAAAAAGTTACTCAATCAAAAAAGGCTGATTATATAAAGGTTTCAGGAATTAAATCAGCCACAAGTAATGAAAAATCTTGGTATAAAACAGAAATTATTCCGATAATACAAAATAAAAAAGTAGAATATTATTTACTTGTTGCTAATAATATAACTGAGGAAAAGACATTAGAAATAGCTAGAAATAAATCAGAGTTAGAAATAGTATTATCTCAATCACCAGCAATAATTTGGACAACCGATACAAACCTTGTTTTTACATCTTCTAATGGTTCAGGTTTAAAAAAGTTAGATCAAAAACCTAACGAAGTTACAGGAGTTTCTCTTTATGATCTTTTTTCGACATCAGATAAAGAGTTTTTACCTATACGCATGCATCTTAATGCACTAAAAGGTAAAAAAGTGAAATACGAACACGTATTTAAAAATGTACATTTTCAAACCTATCTTAAACCCTTGTTCAATGGAAAAAAAATAGTTGGTTGTATAGGTATTTCATTTGATATTACTGATAGAAAAAATTCTGAAAGAAAATTGCAGGAAAAGGAAAGAACACTTTCCAATTTGATGAACAATTTGCCGGGAATGGTTTATAGATGTGCAAATGATAAACATTGGACCATGTTTTTTATTAGCAACGGATGTTATGATTTAACAGGATATACTGAAAAGGAAATGTTAAATAACAAGAAAAAATCATATTCTGATATTATTGTTCCAGAAGATAGAACTTATATTATTAAGCAAGTAAATAGTGCATTAAAGAATAAAAAACACTTTGAATTGCAATATAGAATCAAACCTAAAAAAGGACAAGAAAAATGGGTTTGGGAAAGAGGAGAGGGCGTGTATTCTGACGAAGGAAAACTTTTGTATTTGGAAGGATTTATTACAGATATTACAGCAAGAAAAGAATTTGAATTAAAAATAAAATCGAGCGAGGATAATTACAGAAGATTAGTAGAACTATCGCCCGATGGAATTTTTATACATGATTTAAAAGGATATGTAATATTTGCAAACCCAAGCGCTTTAAAAATAATGGGAATAAATCATTTGAGCGAATTAAAAAATAAATCTATTTTTCATTATATCCTTCCACAGTATCATTCTACTGTAAAAAAGCGCAGAATGGAATTTGGTAAAGGCAATAAAAGTTTACCTTTTCTACCCATTAAAATAAAGAATGCAGTGGGCGAAGTTTTAGACATAGAATCAAAACCAATACCATTTATTTTTGAAGGAAAATATGCCGTATTAGTTGTTTACCACGACTTAACACAACAAAGGAAAATTGAAAAGGAACAAATGCGATTGCAAATTGTAGAAGAAACAAATAAGCAATTAAAGGAAGAAATAAAGGACCGTAAAAATGCAGAGCAAAAATTGAAACAATCGCTTCAAGAAAAGGAAGTTTTATTAAAAGAGGTGCATCATCGAGTAAAAAATAATTTGCAGGTTATTTCCAGTATATTAAATCTTCAATCGTCATACATAACAGACGAATACACAATAAACTTGTTTAAAGAGAGCCAAAATAGAATTAAATCAATGGCTTTTATACATGAAACACTTTACCAAACAAAAGATTTTTCTAGAATAAATATTGCAGATTATTTAACCAATGTGGTAAAAAACTTGGTGCACTCATATTCATTACAAAAAGTAGAAACAGAGCTATTAATAGAGAAAATAGATATGAATATAGATACTGCCATACCATGCGGCTTGGTGGTAAATGAAATTATTTCTAATTCGCTTAAATATGCTTTTATTAATAAAGAAAATCCGCAATTATATTTAAGCGTAAAAAACTATAAATCAGACCTTATTAAAATACGGGTAGGAGACAATGGAGTAGGACTACCCAACGGGTTTGATTATAAATCATCAGCCACACTTGGAATGCAGTTAATTTTTACCTTAGCAGAACAAATTAATGCTGATGTAAAGATTGATACTAATAATGGCGTACATTACACAATCATTTTTAAAAACACATAAAAAAATAATATGAGTGCCAAAAATATTTTAATTGTAGAAGATGAAAGTATCGTAGCAAAAGACATTCAATTGAGCTTAAAAAAATTAGGACACAATGTAATTGGAATTTGTTCGAAAGGAGAAGACGCAATAATCTTTATTGATGAGCAAAAGCCAGAACTGGTATTAATGGATATTATGCTTAAAGGAAAGCAGGATGGTATAGAAACTGCGTCAGTAATAAAGGAAAAATACAATATTCCGGTAATATATTTAACTGCATATGCTGATGAAAACACCCTAAGCAAAGCAAAAATAACAGAACCTTATGGATATATATTAAAGCCATTTAAAGAGATCGATTTGCATACAGCTATTGAAATGGCTGTGTATAAACACGAAAAAATAAATGAAATAAAAAAAGAAAGAGACTTTTTATATTCTATTGTTGAAAATAAAGACAAATCGTCCCTATTTGTAAAATCAAATTCACAACAAGTAAAAATTAAATCGAAAGAAATACTTTTTGTAGAAGCGCTAAAAGATTATGTTATTATAAACGCTACAATTGGTAAATTCACTATACATTCTACCATGAAGGATATAGAAAAAAAACTATCTTCTAACGAATTTATGAGAGTACATAGATCTTTCATTGTGAATATAGATAAGATAGCTGCTATTGAGTCATCCGATTTAATTTTAGAAAATAGTTCTAAAAGAATACCAATCGGTGGTTCTTTTAAAGAAGATCTTCAAAAGAAATTGAATTTTATTTAAACACTTTTGAATACACGCTCAAGAGACCTTTATCTATTACATTTTGTTGTATTTATATGGGGGTGGACAGCTATACTTGGAAAACTTATAGAGCTGCCTGCACTATATTTAGTGTGGTACCGATTGCCTATTGCTGTTGCTGGTATTGCTTTTTGGGCTTGGTATAAAAAAATTAACATTCTAATTTCTTGGAAAAAAGTAATTACTTATTCTGCAGTAGGGTTGGTAATAATGCTTCACTGGATTACATTTTACGGTGCCATTAAAGTGAGTAATATTTCT
Organism: Bacteroidota bacterium; assembly: GCA_017303975.1. Classification (NCBI taxonomy): domain Bacteria; kingdom Pseudomonadati; phylum Bacteroidota; species Bacteroidota bacterium. The sequence goes on along the minus strand of JAFLBG010000001.1, from coordinate 42,944 downwards.
ATAACACTTGCTTGTTTGGCCACCATTTCTTTTTTCACCTCTATTTTAGAACCGCTCATATTTAAACGAAGAATACGAGCCTACGAAATTATTTTTGGTTTGATTGTTGCGGTTTCTATGGCACTGCTTTTCAAGTTGGAGTTTTCGTATAAATTAGGAATAGCGATGGGTATTTTTTCTGCATTTACTTCGTCTTTGTTTGGTGTTTTAAATGGGTGGCTTATAAAAAGAGGTGACGACCCGGTAACAATCTCTTTTTTTGAATTAGCGGGAGGATTACTTGCGCTTACTTTGTTTTTATTTAAAGATATTGGATCGTGGCCTTTGCCTACAGAGCTAGATTGGTTTTATTTAGCGCTCTTGGGAATTTTGTGCACAACTATTCCGTTTATAATAAGCATGGAAATACTTAGAAATATTAGTCCATATACAATTGCGCTTACCATTAATTTAGAAACGGTGTATGGTATATTTTTTGCATATTTTATTTTTAACGATAGCGAAAAAATGAGTACCGGTTTTTATTTAGTTACAGCTATTGTACTAGCAGTTGTAATAGCCAACGCTCTTTTGAAATATGCAACGGACAAGCGATTGAGCAAAAAATAATTTTTGGCACAAAATTTGGTTTCTGTAGTTAAAACAAAATTATAATGAAACTAAAAATACTAGTAGCAATTCTTTTTTTACCTATTTTGATTTTCTCTCAACGCTATAATTCAAATTGCTATAGTAATTATGAGAACGATGGTGTGGTTTATTATAGCATAAACGCTGCTATGCAAAACCAAAGCACAGTAAGAGTTTTGGATTTATCTGGTACCGGACTTACAAAAATACCCTACCAAATATCTCTCCTACCAAATTTAAAAGTGTTGATTTTAGACAATAATCAGCTTTCGGAATTAGGATACTACATTTCTTTTTTAAAGAATCTAGAAGTTTTAAGTGTTAGAAATAATAACATTCCCGAAATAGGCTATTATACAAGCTTTTTGGTAAATCTAAGAGAGTTATATATAGATGGAAACCAACTGCGAGAACTTGGGTATTATACAAGTTTTTTAAAAAATCTAGAAGTGCTAAGCGCAAATAACAATCAAATAAAGGAAATTGGGTATTATTGTTCATTCTTAACAAACACGCGAAAGTTGTATTTAGACAACAATCAAATAACCAATCCTTCGTTTTATTATGTGTCTTATATGAAGGACTTGAGTTTGCTTAGCCTTAGGGGAAATAGGATAACAAGTATTTCCAACAAATCAACAAATACGTGTAGGGTTTTATATTAGAGATAATTTTTTAGATTAACGGACTTTGTGTGCTTTTAAAAAGAGCCTCCGCAATTAAAAAATCTCGCGGGTTTGTGATTTTAATATTTTCAGGGTTTCCATCAATTAAATGGATTTTTACCCCAGTAGCTTCTAACACAGATGCATCATCGGTAAAAGCATTATTATAGCCTTGCTCGAAAGCGTTTTTTAACAAATCAATTTTAAAGCACTGTGGCGTTTGTACAATACAAAACCGTGTTCTATCAACAGCAACACTTCTTCTCGAGTCTATTTGTCTGAGAGATTCGTTCATCGGAATTGCAGGCACAGCATTGCCATACATTTCGGCTGTTTTGTAGGAATTTAGAATTACCTGTTTGCTAACCAAAGGTCTTGCAGCATCGTGTATTCCAACCACACCCTCTTCTTTAATGGTGTTTAGTGCATTTTTAACAGATTGAAATCGTGTATCTCCGCCCGCTATTGTGGTATGTACAATTGTAAAATTATAGTCAACACAAAGCCTTTTCCAATTTTCAATTTGTGATACAGGGAGTGGAACTATAATTTCAATATCAGGAAAACACTCAGCAAATTTAGCAATAGTGTGCATTAGCACTGGTCTATCAAGAAGTTTGACAAATTGTTTAGGAATGGGTAAGCTTGTTCTTGACCCTGTTCCTCCGGCAACAATGATGGCGTATTTTTTTACGGTATCAATTGGGTTAGGCATTTATGAAACGGTAAGGGGTTGTAGAAATTGTACTAGTGTTTTTCACTACTGTCAGTTCGAACGGATAAAATAACATTCAAATAAAACCACCGTCTAGTTCTCGACTCCGCTCGAACTGACAGTGGTTATATAACAAAAAATTACAAAATCAGCATCGCATCGCCATAAGAGAAAAACTTATACTTTTCTTTTATAGCCTCTTTGTATGCCTTCATTATCAAATCATATCCACCAAACGCACACGCCATCATTAAAAGAGTTGATTCAGGCAAATGAAAGTTGGTTACCATGGCATTTGCAACACTAAAATCATACGGAGGAAAAATAAATTTGTTTGTCCAACCTTTGTATGGTTTTAAATGACCGGTTGTTGAAACAGAAGTTTCTATAGAACGCATGGTAGTGGTACCTACAGCACACACTCTTTTTTTATTGTCTTTTGCTTTATTTACAATATCCACAGCACTTTGCAAAATTTCAACATCTTCCGAATCCATTTTATGCTTTGTCAAATCCTCTACCTCTACCGGTCTGAATGTTCCAAGTCCGATATGAAGTGTAATGTTTGCAAAGTTAATTCCTTTAAGCTCCATACGTTTTAGCAACTCTTTGCTAAAGTGCATTCCTGCTGTTGGCGCAGCTACTGCACCTTCGTTGCGTGCATATACGGTTTGGTAGCGTTCTTTGTCATCTTCAGTTGGTGTTCTACGAACGTATTTAGGCAGTGGAGTTTCTCCTAATGTTTCAATTGTTTTTTTGAAATCTTCGTAAGGTCCATCAAACAAGAAACGTAGCGTTCTACCTCTTGATGTTGTATTGTCAATAACTTCTGCTACTAATGAATCGTCATCACCAAAATATAGTTTGTTACCAATTCTTATTTTACGAGCAGGATCTACCAATACATCCCACAGTCGGCTTTCTCTATTTAATTCGCGTAATAAAAAAACCTCAATTTTAGCACCGGTTTTTTCCTTGTTGCCGTACATACGTGCCGGGAAAACTTTGGTATCATTTAAAATAAAGGCATCGCCATCATCAAAATAGTTGATAATATCTTTAAACTTTTTGTGTTCTATTTTGCCTGTTTTGCGGTGAACTACCATCATTCTGGCGTCTTCACGGTTTTTTGCAGGGTTTTCTGCAATGGCATCTTTGGGCAGGTTGAATTTAAACTGCGATAATTTCATAAATCTTACGGGATTTAATGGTTTATAAATAAATATAAAAACGAATGCAAAGGTACGAATTAAATCGATAGATAACCATAGGGTTATTTCGGAGCTTGGTTAGACTTTTTCATTTACTCATTTTTTGTACTACTCATAAATACTTGTTCTTGGTATACTTGTTTTATAACCAATATTAAAAGTTTATGAAAGCAGCTAAATTGAGTTTAAAAGAAATTAAGGTAGAAAGTTTCGTTACCAGCCTTTCTGCCGAAGAAAAGCAAACCATAAATGGCGCAAGTAATGCGTATGGTTGTCAGAACGAATCGGAGTTGGGTACAAAGTGCGGAAATAATTGCGGTTCTAGGCCAACATGTGTAAGAGCAAAGACGCATCCCATAGATCAATTATTAGGATTGGGTACTTTAATTTTTTGGCAATGCCTTTACATTGATTAACTAGCTGTATTGAATTTTTGTTTGAATACTATTAAAAAAATTACCATGAAGAAATTAACCTTAAGTGAATTAAAAGTAGAGAGCTTTGTAACAGAGCTTGATAAAAATCAAAAACAAACTGTTGGTGGTGGCGACACTTCTAGTGTTACAAATCCGCAAGTTTGTGATACAAAGGCAATTTGTACTGTTGATGAGGGTTCTAAACCTGGTTGCCTAAGAGAAAAGACAAGCACACCAAAATTGACAGCACTTACAACGTTGATAATCTGGGAGTGTTATTATATTGATTAGATGTCAACCTTTATATTAGTGACGTTAGATAGGTTATACTCTCCAATCATTGTCCTTCTAAGCGAAGTCAGGTGTGCGCCACTATTTAATGCCAATCCAAAGTCTCTTGCTATAGATCTGATATATGTGCCTTTGCTGCATTTAATTTTAAAGTGCAGTAGGGGCATTTCTATTTTTGTTACTTCAAACGAATAGATTGTAATTGGCTTTGCCTTTATTTCTACTTCTTGTCCTGCCCTAGCGTAATCGTACGCTCTTTTTCCATTTATTTTTACTGCCGAAAAAACGGGTGGTGTTTGCATAATATCACCCTCAAAGTCTTTGGCGGCTTGGTATATGAGTTTGTTGGTAATATGTTCTGTGGGGTAAGTAGCGTCCACCTCTTTTTCTAAATCAAAACAAGGTGTGGTGGCTCCAAGAAAAAAAGTTCCGGTGTATTCCTTGGGCAGTGCTTGTATTTGGTCTATTGTTTTTGTGGCTTTTCCGGTACAAACAATAAGCAGCCCTGTAGCAAGTGGGTCAAGGGTTCCGGCATGTCCTATTTTAATTATTTTTTTAAATTGATGTTTGATTGCATACTTGATTTTGTTTACTGCCTGAAAAGATGTCCATCCGTAGGGTTTGTCAATTAACAAAACTTTTCCAGCTTCGTATTCTGCTAAAGAATGCGTTAGTTCGTAGTTTAAGGGCTGTGTTTGTATATCCGCAAGTTTGTTCATGGTGTTTTTTAATTTGTAGATAGAGACAATCCTGTCGAGTAAGCATAGATTAAAAACGCAACACCAATAACAATGCGGTAATAACCAAATGGTTTAAAATCGTATTTAGTTAAAAAAGCCACAAACCCTTTAACAGCAAATAGCGCGGTAATAAAAGCGATAACGCTGCCAATTAAAATAGTTTGCAAATTAGCTGCTGTAATTAAATCCATAGACTCCATCAAATCTTTGCCTGATGCCGCAAACATAGTGGGAATAGCCAATAGAAACGAAAATTCGGCAGCTTGATTTCTGTCTAGTTTGTGAACCATTCCTCCAATTATGGTTGCCGCAGCTCTTGAAACACCCGGTATCATAGAGATGCACTGAAATAAACCAATTTTAAAGCAATCGAGATAGGATAAATCTTTTATCTCTACATATGTATCGTTTTTTGGCTTTATCCATTTATCAATAAACAACAATACAATACCGCCAATAATTAAGGAAAGGCTTACTACCAAAGGATTGAACAAATAGGCTTTTATAGTTTTGTATGCTACAATACCAATAATAGCTGTAGGTATAAAGGCAATGCCCAATTTTAAATAAATATCGATTCCGGCAAGTAGGCGTTTTATATACAAGATTAGCACCGCAAATATTGCGCCTAGTTGTATTACTATTTCAAAGGTTTTGGTAAACTCTGAGTCTTGAATGCCCATCAATGAAGATGCCAATATCATATGTCCTGTTGAAGATATGGGCAAAAACTCGGTTAGGCCTTCGATGATAGCAATGATAATAGTTTGAAGTAACGACATGGCTGCATAGATTTACCGGTACTAGATTTAATAACCGGTTTAATAATAGGTTTATCGTATAGAGAATTATTTCTCTACGGCCTTCTGCTTTTTTATAATCGCAAATATAATTACAGTAAAACCACTCAAAACCACAATAGGAGCAACGGTTAATCGTTGTGTATCAAAAATGGCTTCGCTAAATACGGTAGGATCTTCGGAGCCACCGCCAATCATAAGCATAAAGCCAATTAAAATTAATGCAATGCCGGCTAAAAGAAGGGTGTAATTTTGCTTTCCAAAAACATAATTTTGGTTGCTCGTATTGGTTGTATTTGTTACTTGTTTGGCCATATTAATAATATAAATCTTCTGGTTTAATTCGTAAATATTTTCGCACTGCAAGAGCTGTGCTTATTCCGGAAATAACAATTCCCATCAATACTACTGCTCCAAACAAAGTAAGTAGCATGGTAGTGTCTTGCAGTTGCATAATATCCGGAAACTGTCTGGATACTAGGTATAGCAATCCACTTAACAGTACGATAGCTATAATAGCTCCGTATATGCCGTGTAATATACCTTTCAAAACAAATGGTCTTCTTATAAACCCTTGTGTTGCGCCTACCAATTGCATGGTACGAATAATAAATCGCTTGGAATAGATAGAAAGTCGAATTGTGTTATTTATTAATGCCAAAGCAATAATCATAAGCAAAAAGCTAAATACTAATATTACCAAACTTATTTTTTTTACATTTTCGTTTACAGTAGCAATCAGATTCTTTTGATAAATAACCTCCTTTATTTTTTTATTCTTCAACAGCTCCGTCTCTATAACAGCTATGCTATCTGTGTTTGCATACTCGGCATTTAAATTTATGTTAATAGAAGCCAACAACGGATTATACCCTAAGAATCCTATAAAATCTTCGCCCAAGTCTTTTTTCAAATCTTCTGCTGCTTTTTCTTTGGTAATAAACTCGCTATTCTTGGTATAATCAGACGCATCCAGTGTTTTTTGCAATTTACTTGCATCCGCCTCTGTAATGTTATCGGACAAAATTATTTGGAACGAAATATTTTCTTTTACATAGTTCGAAAGCTTTTGAGTGTTTAGAATTAGCAAACCCAATAACCCCAACGTAAACAAAACAAGAGATAGGCTTACTACTGTTGTAATAGACGATGACTGCGTTTTATGTTTACTTACGTTTTCCGACATATTAGGCTTCTAAAATAATAAAAGTTTGCATGCTTTTGTGTTTTAAATAAGTAAAACATAGTTATAAAGTGTTAATTACAAACAACCCGCCAATTTTGTATTTTAGCGAATCAAATACTAGTTATGGAATACAATTTTTCTGAAAGCGAAAAAAAATGGCAACAATACTGGGCCCAAAATAATGTATATAAGGCAGAGATTGACAAATCGAAACCAAAGTATTATGCATTGGATATGTTTCCGTATCCATCCGGAGCCGGGCTACATGTGGGGCATCCATTGGGATACATTGCGTCTGATATTGTAAGTCGCTACAAACGCTTAAAAGGATTTAATGTGTTGCATCCTATGGGTTACGATGCGTTTGGTTTACCTGCCGAGCAATATGCTATTCAAACCGGGCAACATCCTGCTGTTACAACCGAAAAAAATTTAAAGAGATATCGCGAACAGCTAGATAAATTAGGTTTTTCCTTTGATTGGGATAGAGAAGTTAAAACGTGCGATCCAAACTATTATAAATGGACACAATGGATTTTTATTAAATTATTTAATAGTTGGTACAACCCGGAAACCAATAAGGCTGAGCCAATAGAGACGCTTATACAAAAATTCGAAACACAAAATACAAAGCACGAAAACGTTGGCAAGGCTTGGAAAGAGCTTTCGGAAGCAGAAAAGCAAATGGTATTGCAAGAGTATCGTTTGGCGTACTTGGGAGAAGCTGTTGTAAACTGGTGTCCGCAATTGGGAACAGTGTTGGCCAATGATGAGGTAAAAGATGGTGTATCCGAACGAGGAGGCTATCCGGTAGAAAGAAAAATGATGAAGCAGTGGAGCCTTCGAATTACGGCTTATGCAGAGCGTTTACTAAAAGATTTAGATGGAATAGATTGGAGCGAAAGTATCAAAGAGGCGCAACGCAATTGGATAGGACGATCGGAAGGTACTAGTTTAAAGTTCAAAGTTGAAAGTTCAAAGTTTGAGATAGAGGTTTTTACAACTAGACCAGATACCGTTTTCGGTGTTTCTTTTGTAACACTTGCTCCGGAACATGAATTGGTAAGCCAAATAACAACACCGGAGAATAAAAAGGCTGTTGATGAATACGTACAAGTATCTAAAAATAGAAGTGAGCGCGAACGACAAGCTGATGTAAAGCGCATCAGTGGGCAGTTTACAGGTTCTTATGTGTTACATCCGTTTACGCAAAAGCCTATTCCTGTTTGGATTGGCGATTATGTTTTAGCCGGATATGGAACAGGTGCTGTAATGGCAGTTCCTGCGCACGATAGCCGCGACTATGCATTTGCAAAGCACTTCAATTTGCCCATTACCGAGGTTGTTAAGGGAGGCGATATAAGTAAGGAAGCATACGAAGCAAAGGAGGGAACACTAGTTAATTCGGATTTTTTAAATGGCATGGACGTGAAACAAGCCATGAAGAAGGCGATTGACGAAATTGAAAAAAGTGGATTAGGAAAAAGAGAAATAAATTATCGTTTGCGTGATGCCGTGTTTGGCCGCCAACGCTATTGGGGAGAGCCTATTCCTATCTATTACAAAGACGGAATTCCTTATGCAGTAGATGAAAAAGACCTACCAATTGAATTGCCCGAAATAGATAAATTTTTACCTACCGAAACAGGAGAGCCGCCATTAGCAAGGGCTAAGGGTTGGATGTATAGGCCCCACTCCGGCTCTCCCCAGAGGGGAGAGGGGAAGGCAAGCCCTTCGTTTCATACTGCTGATAAAACTATTTGGCCTGCTACAAAGGAGTTGTCAAGAGAAAAAAGAAAAGATCAAACTGAGGCAGAGTCAGTGCTTTGGGAGCATATTCGAAAGGAGCAGTTGGGTTATAAAATTCGAAGACAACATGTAATAGGCACAAGTATTGCAGACTTTGTTTGCTTAGAAAAAAAGGTTGTTATTGAAGTAGATGGTAAGTACCATGATTTTCAGAAAGAACAAGATGAATTGAGAACCCAACAACTTGAATTAGCGGGGTTTTCAGTAGTTCGGTATAAAAACGAGGAAATACTTGCTGATGTAGATAGGGTCGTGCAAAAATTAAAATCGGAGCTCGACACAAAAGTCCTCCCTAATGGGGAGGATTTAGGAGGGGCCGCTTTTCCTTTGGAAACTACCACTATGCCCGGTTGGGCTGGAAGTAGCTGGTATTACTTGCGTTACATGGATGCAAAAAATCCAAATGAGTTTGTATCTAAAGAAGCTGCTGATTATTGGCAAAATGTAGATTTGTACATTGGCGGTGCAGAGCACGCTACAGGGCATTTGCTCTATGTGCGTTTCTGGACAAAGTTTTTAGCCGACTTAGGTTATATCAATATTCAAGAACCCGCTAAAAAGTTGATTAATCAAGGGATGATACAGGGGGTGAGTGCGTTTGTGTATGGTTTTTCAACAGGTCTTACCATGCCATTTCTTGATAATTTAGATGTGAATGGTATGCCAAATGCTCAAAAGTACATTGTCCCAAAATCATCGTATGATAATTTCAACAAAGGTTTAAAAGATCAATTAATCGAGTCAATACAAAGAAATGAGTTGGAAAGACAAAAACAACTAGGATTTAATAGCATTACGTTAGCAGAAAAGATGCAAAGTGTTCATCCTGTTCATGTAGATATTAGTCTTGTCGATCCAATTTCTAACGAGCTAGACGTTCAGGGATTTAAAAATAGTGAAAGATATAAATCACTATTAATTGATGAAATTTTTTGTGAAGAGGATGGAAAATACATTTGTGGACGAGAGTCAGAAAAAATGTCCAAATCCAAATACAATGTTGTAAATCCAGATGATATTGTTCGTGACTACAGCGCAGACACACTACGCTTGTATGAAATGTTTTTGGGTCCATTGGAGCAACATAAACCGTGGAATACCAATGGTATTACAGGCGTGCACGGCTTCTTAAAAAAATTGTGGAGACTATATCATTCCCTCCCGGGGGAGGGTCAGGGAGGGGTTGGAGCTTTCAATGTAAGCAACGATGCCCCTACAAAAGAGGAATTAAAGGCGTTACACAAAACCATTAAAAAAGTAGTTGATGATATTGAGCGTTTTTCGTTCAATACCTCGGTAAGCAATTTTATGATTTGTGTAAATGAATTAACCGACTTAAAATGCAACAAAAAAGCTATTTTGGAGCCTTTGGCTATTATCATTGCTCCGTATGCACCGCATATAGCCGAAATGCTATGGGCTAAATTACAGTATGGCGAAAGCTTTGATATTAACGCTATTCCGCATGGGTATAAAAGCATTGTAAATGCTCAATTTCCCGAATTTAAGGAGGAATACTTAGTTGAAAGTTCTTTCAAATACCCGGTTTCCATCAACGGAAAAACAAAATTTTTCCATGAATTAGATTTGGCATTAAGCAAGGAAGATGTTGAAAAAGAGGTGCTTGCGCTTGAACAAACGCAAAAAATTCTAGAAGGAAAAGCACCTAAAAAAATTATAGTGGTACCGAACAAAATTGTCAACATTGTCGTATAAGTAGGTATTGGCACATCATTTGCATGTGTATTGATATGAAGATGGTAACTATGAAAAAAATAATTCTACTTGCGTGCATTGCGCTTATAGGTTTTGCTTTTTCAAAGCGAAACGAGGTTGTGGTGGTTGATACAGCAGGAAAAAAGGTAGAGTTCCGTAAAATGGAGGTAAACTCTTTTAAAAAAGGAGAAGTGCTTACATACCATTTGCGCTATGGTTTTATGGATGCAGGCGAAGCAGTACTTGAAATAAAAGACGAAACAAAAACATTTGGTTCTCGAAAGGCTTTACACGTTGTTGGAACGGGCAATTCAAAAGGTACCTTCGATTGGTTTTTTAAAGTGCGCGATAGATACGAAAGTTATATTGACGAAGAGGCTCTTTTTCCATGGTTGTTTGTAAGACGAATAAAGGAGGGCGGATATACCGATAGCCAAGATTATTTTTTCAATCATTACAAGAATAAAGTTGATGTAGGTGGTGGAAAAACATTCGATATTCCTACTAACACACAAGACATGATTTCTGCTTTTTACGAAGCACGTTGCATGGATTTTACAAATGCCAAGTATGGCGATATTTTTGAGGCCTCTACCTGTTTTGTAGACAACGAAGTGTATCCGCTAAAAATAAAATACGTTGGAAAAGAAACGATAAAAATAGGAATTGGCAAATTCAATTGTTTAAAATTTCGTCCTGTAATTCAGAAGGGACGGGTATTTAAGCACGAAGAAGATTTAACAGTGTGGATTACGGACGATAAAAATCACATACCTGTAAGGGCAGAAGCCGAAATTTTAGTGGGTTCTATAAAAATGGATTTAGTTTCGTATTCCGGTTTAGCCAATCCAATAGCAAAGGCTAATTAATGGTTTTTACGAATCGGTAGGATACGATAATTATACCGAAGCCTTTACTAACAGCTCTTTTAACATAGACTCAAATAACAAGGAACCATCTGTATTTCCAAGGTTTTTGTCTGCGGCTCTTTCCGGGTGTGGCATCATACCAAATACATTTTTGCCCGCATTGCAAACACCTGCAATGTTTTCAATAGCACCGTTAGGATTTGACGCGGTTGTTATTTCGCCATTCTCGTTGCAGTATCTAAAAAGCACTTGCCCGTTGGTGTTTAGTTGTTTTAGTGTTTCGGCATCTGCATAATAATTTCCTTCTCCGTGTGCAATAGGTATTTTAAGTGCCTTGTGTTGAGGTATGTGTTTGGTAAGCAGAGTGCCTGTTGTTTCGGATTTTATAAATACATTTTTGCAAATAAATTTTCTCTCTGCATTGTGCATCAATGCACCCGGAACCAAACCCGCTTCGCACAATATTTGAAAACCATTGCAAACGCCCATTAAATATCCGCCCTTGTTAGCAAACTCCGTTACCTTTTCCATGATAGGCGAAAAACGGGCAATTGCGCCAGAGCGCAAATAATCTCCGTACGAAAATCCACCGGGAAGTACAATAAAATCGGTGTTTTGTAAGTCTGTGTCTTTATGCCACAATTCAACAACATCTTGTCCCATTATTTTTTTCAACACATAAATCATGTCTTGATCACAATTAGAACCGGGAAAAATAACTACTCCAAAACGCATAGTAAAAAATTTAGTTTGTACTAATTTAGTTATTATGTGGTTAATTATAATCTATCCTATACTTTTTGGGAATTTTTTTCTTTTTAAACCAGTATTTGGGAGGATTGAAGAGCTTAAGTGCGTTTAAGCGTTTGTAATCGTTTTTTAATAGGCATTCTATAAAACGGGAAACATATAGTTTAGTATTCCCCTTTTCCATATTCATAAAAATTAGTATCGTATAATCATTTTTAGCACAGTGTTTATACTGTGTTGTATAAGATAAATAATTTCCCATATGATAAATTAGCGAATCGTGCTTGTTAGAAAAAAGTTCCCACCCAAGACCATATTTTGTATTTAAGATTTTATCATCAATAACACTTGTTGTAATCATTTCTTGCAAGGTTTTTAGTCGAATTAGTTTTTCCGAAAACAATGCAATATCAAACATATTCATGTCTTCAATAGAAGCACAAATCATATTGCTTCCATTTACATCATCGCCTTTGCACGTTTTTGTCATATCTGGTCGTGCAAAATTTGTTAGTGTATCGTCCATTCTTCCATTGTAAATAAAAGTGTTATGCATACCAGACGGTTTAAAAACATTGTTTTCCATAAATGTTTCAAACTTAATGTGAGTAATGCGAGTAATAATTATAGGTAATAAGCTATAGGCAATGTTACTATACATAAATTTTTCGCCCGGTGTATTAAATAGTTTTGGTTTGCAGGTTGCCAAATACCGTAAATTAAACTCATTTGTTTGGTAGTAAGGTTGGTCCTTTTTGGGAATAGTGTCTAAATATTTTTTTTCAAAAAGCTTGAATTCGCGATTGCCTTTCAAGTTTTCAGGATAGTTAATACCCGAGGTGTGCTGTAATAGATGTCGTATCGTAATGCCCTTATAGTGGGTCAATTCGGGTAGGTATTTCGTGATATCATCACTCAGGACTAATTTTCCTTCGTCTCTTAAAAGCATGATAGCAATAGCTGTAAAAGGTTTTGATATGGATGCTATATGAAAACGGGTATTCGAATCAATAGTATCCTTTTTGTTATAGTCGGCCCATCCATAACCTTTTTTATATATAACCTTTTCTTTTTCCCTAATCAACACTGCTCCATTAAACTGGTTAGAGTAATATAATTTTTTTAATAGCGAATCTATTTTTTCTGTTTTTGTTTTTTGTGCGTATGTTCCTATTGAACAAATAAATATAAAAAACAGAACACCTTGTTGTTTTACCAACATACACTAAAATTTACACACAATAATAACGGCTAACAGCAAAAAGAAGAACAATTCAGAAAAAAACGGTCGTCTAATCACATACAAATACCGCCCAATAAATACCGACAGTGGAATTGCACACTGTGCAAGCATTTCATACCCAATTTCCCTCGAAAACAACACACCAATTAGGTTTACAAAAAGCAAAACCAAAAGCACCTGAAGTACCTTTTGCGATTTTAGTTTGGGTGTTACTCCTCCTGTAAAGTAATTAAAAAGAGAAAAAATAAGAATAGCCAAAAGGGTATATATTACAGGCATTTCCTTACTTGTAAAGTTTAAAACAAACGGCTCGTAAATAATATTGTAAAGCATTTTATCGTAAATAAGATAATCAATTCGGTCAATCCAAAAGAAATACACACCCAAAAATAAATACGGTATAATGAAGCCGATAACGGGGATAACCCATTCTTGCCAATTAAACGGGCGGATAATGGCAATAGAAATCCAAACAAACAATACCAATGTAACACTAGAAAAATCAAACAATGTGGCAATGCCGAACAGCAAAGACGAATCAAAAACAGAAGAGAGGGCAGAGGTTTGTCTGTAGCCGGATAAAAGCCTTTGAAGCCCCAACACAATTATAATGTTTGAAAAATGAAATGCGTTAGGTTTTAACAAGCCGGGTAAAGAGCAGCAGATAAGCAAATAAATTAAACCCACAACATAGTTTGGTCTGCCTAATAACTCGTAATCATTGCAAAGTCGGTTTAATAAGAGGCTGCTTCCTAAAATAAGTAATAAAGAGAAGGCGCTTACCGCTATGGAGGCTTTGTTATACGAAAATGCTATTGTTTCGAACAACGGCATTTCGTGTTTTACGATTATAGAAGTACTATTTAAAAACCCCGAAAACCAAAGTAATACACCCAAAACACAAATGATTATTGTTGCAAAAGGGGTGTTGTTTCTAAAAAAATTGATCACGGTGGTTTATTTAATTAAATACAAAAAAGTGTATATTAGTACAAAATAAGAACTATGACAGAATTTTTCTACGGAATAGGAGAACTTTTTGAAGCTTCTTTTAAAATAATCGAAAAATTGGGCGATGGTCCTAATGTATTATTTATCGTAATTTGTTTTGCAGCCCTTATATTGTGGGTTAGAAGAATAAACATCTACAACAAAGAAGCAGAGAAAAACGGTACGCTTAAATAAGAAATAAGATTTAAGCTTCAATATTTAAGAAGCCATTATCATTAATCATTCAGCTTCAACACCGCCATAAATGCGCTTTGTGGAATTTCTACACTTCCAACTTGGCGCATACGTTTTTTACCCTCTTTCTGTTTTTCTAATAATTTACGTTTACGCGAAATATCTCCACCATAACATTTTGCAGTTACATCTTTACGTAAAGCAGATATAGTTTCTCTCGATATAATTTTAGCACCAATAGCAGCCTGTATGGCTATTTGGAACTGTTGACGAGGAATTAATTCTTTCAGTTTTTCACAAATCTTTTTTCCGAATGTATAGGAGTTTTGTCTGTGTATCAATGCTGACAAGGCATCCACCTGGTCACCATTAATTAAGATATCTAGTTTAACCAAGTCCGATGTTCTGTAATCCAATGGCTGATAGTCAAACGAAGCATACCCACGAGAAACAGTTTTTAATCTATCGTAAAAATCAAATACAATTTCGCCCAATGGCATTTCAAATATAAGTTCTACACGGTCGGTGGTTAAGTAGGTTTGGTTCATTATAACACCGCGCTTTTCTAAACACAACGAAATAATTTGTCCTATATAATCGGACTTCGTAATAATAGTAGATTTTATGTAAGGTTCTTCAACCCTATCAAGCGTACTGAAATCAGGCAAATCAGACGGATTATTTACAGCCATCTCAATTCCCTTGGTAGTAAAGGCTTTGTACGATACGTTTGGAACCGTTGTAATAACAGTCATATTAAACTCGCGCTCCAATCGCTCTTGAATAATCTCCATGTGCAACATACCCAAGAAGCCACATCTAAAGCCAAAACCAAGTGCAGCCGAAGATTCCGGTTCATAGGTAATGGAAGCATCGTTTAATTTTAACTTATCCATGGATGCGCGCAACTCCTCGTAATCCTCAGTATCTACCGGATAAATACCAGCAAATACCATTGGTTTAACCTCTGCAAATCCTTCAATAGCTTTTTCGCAAGGATTTGCAACAGAAGTAATCGTATCACCCACTTTTACGTCTTTTGCTTCTTTTATACCGGAAATAATATACCCGACATTACCCGCACTTATTTGGTCGTGAGGCTCCATTTGAAGTCGAAGTACACCTATCTCATCAGCTCCGTACTGTGTGTCGGTGTTCATGAACTTTACTATTTCGTTTTTCTTCATGGTGCCATTTACAATCTTGTAATAGGCAATAATACCACGGAATGAATTGTAAACAGAATCGAATATTAAGGCTTGAAGAGGGGCTTTAGGATCTCCTTTAGGTGCTGGAATCCTCTCTACGATAGCAGCAAGGATATCATACACACCAAGACCCGTTTTGCCGCTAGCGCCAATTATTTCTTCGCGCTTGCATCCCAACAAATCTACAATTTGGTCTTTCACAACTTCGGGCTCTGCGCTAGGCAAATCTATTTTATTTAAAACAGGAATTATTTCTAAATCATTGCCTAGAGCTAGATACAGGTTAGATATCGTTTGTGCTTGTATCCCTTGTGCTGCATCTACAATAAGCAAAGCGCCTTCGCAGGCAGCAATAGAACGAGAAACCTCGTAAGAAAAATCTACGTGCCCCGGAGTATCAATCAAATTAAGTACATATTTTTTACCATTCAACTCATAATCCATTTGAATAGCATGGCTTTTAATGGTAATACCGCGCTCACGCTCCAAATCCATATCATCTAACACTTGAGCCTGCATGTCACGCTTAGACACGGTTTTAGTGTATTCTAACAAACGATCGGCCAACGTGCTTTTTCCGTGGTCGATATGAGCAATAATGCAAAAATTTCTAATGTTTTCCATAGCTGTGCAAAAGTAAGGAATTATAAGATAGGTTGAGTTGTTTAAAAATCGAACGTTTTCGTTAATTCTGTGAATGCATTCACAATTTTTACATGAATTTCATGAATCCATTCAACAAATTAACGTTTTTTGACGGTAGGATATAAAAATTCGTGATTACAATATAAAAATTACATATAAAAAAGTGATTTGAAGATCTTAATTATAGGTGTTTAAATAGAAGTGGATATTCAAATCAGCCCTCAAAAATATATTTCCCCAAACACTTGTTTTGTTGCACTCTACCCGTGTATCTTTGCGCCTGAAAAAAACAATAGCGATAAAAAAAATATTTTTAACATTAATCTCTCTGCTATTTATTGCCAATGTATTTGCTGGTGGTAAATTAAAGTATGATAAAGAAACGGGCATTGTTTCTAACGAAACCGGAAGCTTGTTTAAAGTATCAAAATTAAAAAGCAAGACGCTTTATGGTTGCGAGGATTATTACATTCAAAATTTAGAGGGTAAAGATTTAATTTTTGTTAAAACCCGTGAATACAGCGACCCAAATGAAGGAAAATCGGCAAACACCAATGGAAATGTGCTATATAGAGAGATTACATTTTTAAACACAAATTCGATCACAGAAGTTTCCTATTATTTTATGAAAAGCATTAAAAATATAGAGTTTGTATATGAAGACAAGCTGATAGCAGATGGAGATTTGGATAACAATGCTGTTGAGCGTTTTATAAGACAAAATGGAATGCCGCATACCAAGCGCCAAAACGAAATAAATAACAGAAACGATGTAATTATTATAAACAATACTGCGCCCGCTGCTCCACAGCCTAAAAACGGAGTGAATATTAATTTAAACGGAACAATACCTAGATAATAGATAATTAAGGGTAAAGGCATTCTTACAAATTTGGAATCCGATTCCAAATTTTTCCATGTTTTTTAGGACGTTTGTTGTCACTACAAAATAGACGCTCTAAATTTATTTTCTCACTTATATGTGTATTTTATAATCTACCTAATACACACACACCTTTTCTGTATAAATATTTCCTTGTTCATCCTCTACAAAAAGATGATACAACCCTTGTGATAAAAAGCCTTGTAGCTGCTGCACAGTAGTTGATGGCAAGCTTATGCGTGTTCCCAAGGACGATTGCAGCCAAGCAGATTTAATGTTTTTTCCATAAGGTAATGCAAATTCAAAATCACCATTAGTAGGATTTGGCATCATTGGGAGTCTTGAAAAGGCTCGCTCTTTTATTATACCATTTTGTGAACCGTTTGAAACAATGCAAAAATCAATAGTTCCTCCTGTTATGTTGGTAGCGGGATATATTTTGGCATAATAGGTTTGCCCTACTGTTAAAGAAATAGAGGCTGCTGCCACATCTAGTTGCCCATACATAGACGATGATAAATACGCACAAACCGATTGTTGCGCAACGTTTGTAGTAAACAAAGAGCAAGGTTGTGTATAAATCTGATATCGTATGGCCGAAGCCGCTTGCCCGGTACCATTGCTAAACACAAAGTTTGCAGTATTGCTTGTGGCTGTAAATTTAATCCAAACATCTCCCGGATTAACACCTACCATACTGGTGCAACTGCCATAAAATCCGGAGAGGCTAGAGCCACTCATGTTTATTGTTGTAGGAATACATGTTGCTGTGTTGCTATAAATGGTAATTGGTGTGGCGTTGATGCACTCGTCATTTTGTGCTGTAGCGTTGTTTACAAAAGAAAAAATAGAAAAGTCAAATGTTCCCACCAAGTTTGCACCATTGTAGTACAATTGCAGAAAATAAGTTTGTCCCACAGTTAGTCCATTGAATTTAGCACTATCGTTTCCACAATATGCGTCTAGTAGAGATGAGCACGTGTTGGTATATAAGGCAAAACCAATTTTGTTGTTTAAACTTTTGTTGCTAAAAGTCATCGCAATGTGCGCAGAGGGCGCAGTAAACTGATACCAAACATCTTTTATCGATGAACTCATAAATTGACTACAATCAGGACTTACCCCTGAGTTTGTCGCAGAAAAAGTGCTAACAGCAATAGGTGCGCTACTGGCTTGATTGGCAGCCACTGTTACTGTTATTGCTCCGGAACAATTATCATTAACGGGTTGTGCGTTTGCACTAATAGTTAGTAGTGATAATAAGACAAAAAATAAATTTTTCATTAAGTTGTGGAGGTTTCTGTGTTGTGGTTAAATAGGTAAATAATCTATGTTAATATAGTACAAATTAGAAAACGAATCAATTTTGGCTATTCTTGCTTTGGGGTTTATATAAAACATCTTTTGCAAAACCCTATTTCTGCCGTATCTTTGCAACGTTATGTTTAAAGAATACGATGTAATTGTGGTTGGTGCCGGTCATGCCGGATGTGAGGCTGCTGCTGCTGCTGCTAATATGGGGTCTAAGACTCTTTTGGTAACTATGAACATGCAGACTATTGCACAAATGAGCTGCAATCCTGCCATGGGAGGTATTGCCAAAGGTCAGATTGTTAGAGAGATTGACGCGTTGGGCGGCTATTCGGGTATTGTAAGCGATAGAAGTGCGATACAGTTTCGTATGCTCAATCGCTCCAAAGGTCCCGCTATGTGGAGCCCTCGTACACAGAACGATAGAATGCGCTTTGCTGAAGAGTGGAGGCTCATGCTGGAGAGAACTCCCAATGTAGATTTCTTTCAGGATATGGTGAAAGGCTTGATAGTAGAGGAGGGGAGATGTTGTGGTATTGTAACGGGCATGGGTATTGAAATACGCGCAAAGTCTGTTGTTCTTACAAATGGAACATTTTTAAATGGTATAATACATATTGGCGAAAAACAATTTGGTGGTGGAAGAACAGGAGAGAAGGCCTCTACAGGAATTACAGAACAGTTGGTTCAGCTTGGCTTTGAGGGAGGACGAATGAAAACAGGCACACCGCCTCGTATTGATGGTCGTTCGTTAGATTACTCTAAAATGGAGGAACAAAAGGGAGATGAAGAGCCATGTAAGTTTTCCTATTCCGATGAAACACAACCATTAAAAGAACAACGAAGCTGCCATATAACCTACACCAATAGCGCAACACACGAATTATTAAAGACTGGATTTGAAAAGTCACCCATGTTTCAGGGACGTATCAAGGGGTTGGGGCCACGCTATTGTCCTAGTATCGAAGATAAAATAACTCGTTTTGCTGAACGTGACAGGCATCAAATATTTGTAGAGCCGGAGGGCTGGAATACCATCGAAATATATGTAAATGGATTTTCTACTTCGTTGCCCGAAGATGTCCAATACAAAGCACTTACAACTATACCCGGTTTTGAAAACGTAAAAGTTTTTCGTCCCGGATATGCAATTGAATACGATTATTTTCCACCGCAACAATTAAAGCTTACACTTGAAACTAAACAAATAGAAAACCTCTATTTTGCAGGACAAATAAATGGAACCACAGGATATGAAGAGGCTGCTTGCCAAGGCTTAATGGCTGGTATTAATGCGCATTTAAAAGTACACGGTCGCGATCCTTTTATATTGCAACGTTCTGAGGCCTATATAGGAGTTTTAATCGATGATTTGGTTACCAAAGGTACCGATGAACCCTATCGCATGTTTACATCTCGTGCCGAGTATCGTATTTTGTTAAGGCAAGATAATGCCGATGCACGCCTCACTCCCAGAGCGTTTGAATTGGGATTAGTAAAAAAGGAACGCTTAGATAAAGTGTTGGCAAAGCAAAAGCAAGCACAAGAAATTGTAAAATATTTTAAAACAGAAAGTGTCGACCCTTCTGAGATAAATCCGGCACTAGAGGCTGTTGGTTCTGTTCTGCTAACTCAAAAAGTAAAAATGTTTGGTGTGTTGGCTCGACCATTTGTAACACTACTTGATTTTGCATTATACAACGAACGTGTTAAAAATTACATTTCTCAATATTCTCTAGAAACGCTAGAGCAAGCAGAAATACTAATGAAATACGAAGGCTATATTTCTAAAGAAAACGAAACTGCCGATAAAATGAAGCGCTTGGAGAATATCCGACTACATGAAGATTTTGATTACACACAACTCAGTTCTTTGTCAACAGAAGCAAAACAAAAACTTTCTAAAATTAAACCTGGCACTATTGGTCAAGCATCACGCATAAGTGGTGTAAGTCCTTCGGATATATCTGTTTTGTTGATATATATGGGTAGATAAATTAAACTTTCGCATGAATTGGAAAAATAGCTTATTTTATTTTTTGGCTTTCGTTTTCATGTCAATTATCTATTCGTGTAAACCTCAACTAACAAGTCAAGTAGCTGATTTCGATTCTTTTTTTATAACACATGATACTACTCCAATTCGCGTAACACACATTCAGAAAGAGGATTTTGGCAAGTATAAGGAATTAGATTCTTTTGCAATAAAGAGGTTCAATTTGCAAGTCCTTCCAAACTTTCCCAATGTAGAGTACTATAGCAATAAATCGTTGCAACCTCTAGCTATTGGAAAATTTCAAATTTCAAATAAATATACCGGTTATCTCATAGGCTTGCCACATGAATACAATTGGATGAATATTGTTCTTAAGCTATATGATACAGAAAAAATGTTGGTTTCAGATTCTTCGTATTGGGTTGGTGCATACTTTGGAGATGGAGGAGCCGAGTATTTTTTAGAAAGTAAAATTGAATTTAGTAAAAACGCTGAAGTGAAAATAAAAATACTTGAATCATCAACCTATTTAGATCCGGTAGCAGAAGAAGATTCTTTGAAAAAAATTGAACTGTCAGAGCATGAAATAATTTTTCAAGATGAAAAATTCATTTTAAGAAAAGGCTCGGTTACAAAATAGTATTTTAGTAACACCTTTATTTCCCTTTTTTCATTTTTTCGGCCTTTTCCAAAACAGTCTTGGTTTGCTTATTAATAAAGGCTTCTAGTTTTTTTGAAATTGTTTTGTCGTTTAATGCCAAAATACGAATGGCTGTTAACCCCGCATTTTTCGCACCGTTTATAGCCATGGTTGCAACAGGCACTCCCGGAGGCATTTGAGCGATAGAGTAAAGTGAATCGATTCCTGATAAATATTTTGACTGAACGGGAACACCAATAACAGGTAGCTTCGTAATAGATGCAACCATCCCCGGTAAATGAGCAGCACCACCGGCTCCCGCTATTATTATTTTTATTCCGCTTTTTTCAGCGTTTTCGGCAAACTCATACATGCGTTTAGGCGTGCGGTGTGCAGATACAATAGTCATTTCAAAAGCAACTCCAAATTCAGTTAGAATGCTTGCGGCCTCTTGCATTACCGGCAAATCAGAATCAGACCCCATTATTATTGCTACTTGTGCGTTTTTCATAAATAGTGCTTGTTTGTTATATTCTATAATTACAACTAGGTTATGCTGAGCGGTGTCGAAGCATATCACTTAGTACAATTACTTTTTTACAATTTTAAAATTATTTTTCACAAAGGCTATCTTTTCTTTTACTTCATCCATCGTATTTCCCAATACTGTAATGTGTCCCAACTTTCGATTAGGCTTACTAATGGACTTATTATACATATGTACAAAAATATTTTCCTTTGTACTAATTTCTTTTTCTCCACTTGTAATATATTCTCCGGTAAAGTTTAATGGGCCAACAATGTTTAGAATAGCACTTGTATAGTTCAATTCTACCGGCTTTATCTTTTCACCCAATAAAATTCGGATTAATTGTTCGTATTGAGATATGTTGCAGGCTTCAATAGTGTGGTGTTGTGAGTTGTGTGGTCGCGAAGCAATTTCATTTATAAAAACATCTTCGGTGTGTGTTAGGAAAAGTTCAATGGCGAATAATCCTGGACTTTCTATTGATTTCGCAAGTTTGTCAATAATACTGTTTATTTTTTCTTGAACGGAATTGCTAATATGTGCAGGACAAAAAAGATAATCTAACAAATTAGCTTTTTCATCAAAATACATTTCAACAACAGGGTAGATAGTATAATTTCCATATTGATCTTTTGCAAGCATCACTGCAAGTTCTTTCTCAAAAGGGATACACTCTTCAATTAATAATTGACTTCCTCCTACAGGATTCGAATTTACTTTTTCTATTTCTTCCTTTGTTCCAATCCAAACACCTTTACCATCGTATCCTCCAGTATCCGACTTAACAACAACTTTCGTAGAATTTATTTTGTTTAATTTGTTTTTTAATTCGTTCCAGTTTTCTGCAACAACAAATGGTGCGGTAGGCAAATCATTTCTAAACAGAAACTCTTTTTGTTTTACCTTATTTTGCATTATCCGCAATACACTTGGTGTTGGAATAATCTTTTTCCCTTGCTTCTCGAACTCCTCTATGGCGCTTGCATTGGTGTGTTCTGTTTCGTAGGTTATTATATTTGATATGGTTGCTAGCTTTTCTAGCGCAGATGTATCATATAAACTTCCTTGAATAAAGGAAGCCGAAATTCCCTTACAGGGAGCATCATTCGAGTCATCTAAGAAGTTTAATTTTTCGCTCAGTTTTTCGGCAGCTTGAGCAAGCATCAATCCTAATTGACCTCCACCAATTACACCTATTTTGGGTTTGTTTGTTGCCACAGCTAAAGGTAAAAATTGTTATGTATATTTTAGATTTTCTGAATCACAAAAGAATAGATATTCACAATACCAACACAAAGTATAAGCACCAAGACAATTTTTTTAAACTGTTCTGCATTTATTTTTTTTAGTATTAGTTTTCCCAAATAGCTTCCAACAAAGGCCACACAAATCAGTACCAATAAAGAGGTAAGAGAAAAATTAGAGAATGACGTTTGACTTTTATACACAAAAAAGCGCGACAGATCTATTGAAAAATCAATAGCAGCAGAGGTTGTAACAAAAATAGATTTCTCGAGATTAAACGCAGCCAACATAATTCCTCGTATAGCACCGCCCGTGCCAAGCAGTCCCGCAAAAAATCCGGAAACAGAGCCTGCTATAATACAATTAGTCGAACTTGTTTTTAGCACAATGTTTTTCTTTACCAAAAGCACCACCGAGAACACAATCAAAAATATTCCCAAATACAGGTTGGCACTTATGTTTGTAAGGTGTTTGGAGAAATAGGCCGCAGGCAAAACAAACAACACACTCGGAATGCCAATCAACAAAATAGTTTTCCAACTAAAGTGTTTATGAAACAAAATTAATTTACTGGTATTGCTTATTATATGTATAGTTGCCGTAAGCAATAATACCTCTTGAAATGGGTAGAAATAGGAAGCTAAGGGCACCAGTAGCATAGACGAACCGAAACCACCAACAGTTCCAACTATCTCAGCCAACAAGAGTAAAACAACAAATAAAATATCCATAAAAAGCTATTGTTTCTCTTGCGTATAAATCTTTTTAATCAACCACAGCTTTGTTTCTATACAAGGTGCCATCTACCGACCGTTTCATTTTTTCTATATCCAAATCCACACCCAAGAAAGATACTATATTTTCAGACTGTTCTAGTGGATTATTTACGACATCAGTGTAATTCAACTCCATATAAGAAACATTTGGATTTGCCTTCATCCACGTAAACGATTGCTCTACGTATTTTTGATACGCCTGTTGCAGCACAACCGGAAAATCTTTAGGATTTTTTCCTAACATTATTTGTTGCGATGTAAGTATTTCATTTATATCTCTGCGAATAAAAATTATTTTATAATTAAAATTACCCGGCAGCAACTGAATTAGTGGGCTTACCACTTTTACGCATTTATCTTTGGCTTCTACTACCCAATCTTTGTCCTTGTTTAAAGATTTTACTTTTTCGTATTCAAAATATCCTTTTGGATTGTTGGAATCGTTTTGTCGTAAATTATCGGTTAATATTGGCATTCCACCCGCATGCAACATTTGCATTAACATCGATGTTCCAGAGCGCGGCAGTCCGGATACCACATACACGGTGCCTTTTATTTTATCTTTTATAAATGCTTGGTGTTGCTCAACTAACGCAGGATTTATCTTGTTTTCCGAATAAATTTTAATTAACCACTCGTGTGCTTTTTTCATTCCAGGGCTTTGCGAAAGTGCCGTGTTAAAAGCATCAACAGCTCTTTCGTATTCTCCTAGTTTGTATAATGCTTCACCAAGATAGTAGTGAGCCGATGTAAGTTCGTGTTGCAATCCAACAGCATCTAATGCAGCATTAGCAGCATCTTCAAGCATTTCCATTTTTAGGTATGCAATTGCCAATCCCAATTTAGCCATCGGACTATCTGAATCAATTTTCAATGCCATTTCAAAAGCTCGCTGTGCATCGCTCCAACGCTTTATTTTACTATATACTTGACCAATTTTAATATGAAAGTGTGGTAGATGTAATGAAACTCCCTCTGCTTTTTTCAAACACTCTAGTGCTTTTCTCGGTTTGTTTTCTTTTAGCAATATAGAGCCTTCCAGTAAATCTAATTGTGGTAATTTGTTTTTCGAGTCTTTTCTAAGATGTTCTATTATTTCTCTTGTTTCGCTAGTGTTTCCGGTGTGTTCTAGACAGGCCGCAAAGCGCAAAGCAAAATGGTTTTTTTCCGGAAACTGTTGATACAACTCTTTAAGAATAGTAAGAGCTGAATCGTATTTTTGAAATTGGATATAACTACATGCCAACGAAAACTGCGTTTCTGCATTCATGTTTTCTAAGTTCTTTCTGTCGTCATCTTCTAGTGGTGATACATAGCCCAATTCTATTAGTTGATTCAGCGCTTCTGTTGAAGCCCATGGATCAACAATCTTATCCGTTGGGTGCATTCCGCTCGCGCCATCTACCTTTTCCCAACTGTCTATGTATTTAATTGTTTGTTTTTCCGTAAACGCCTGTGTTAGCACTTTTCCCTCCATATCTTTTCCTACTTCTAAATCAAATAATTGAAGTATAGTAGGTGTAATATCAATTATAGAGGAACCGTAAATTCTCTCGTCTTTGTTTATTCCCGGACCGCTGATACACAATACCCCAAATGGTCTGTGTTCTAGTGCTGGTGCCGCAAAGTGTTCCGGTAGCCAAGTTGGGCGCATGTGGTTGTTGTAAAATCCGTGGTCCGACAAAAGTATTATTGTGGCGTCTTCTCCCGCTAATTTTACAAGCCTTTCCAGCATCATATCGTGGTAACGATACATGCTTGATACCACATCATTGTATAGATTAAAGTAATCATCTGGCAATCCAGGCAGTTGTGGAGGATGAAATTTAATAAACGAATGACAGGTGTGGTCTAACGTATCTAAGTAAACAGCTAAAAAATCCCATTCTTCATTTTCCATTATCCATGTAGCGGCTGCGTGGTAAGAAGAAGAGCGAGCTATTTCTTTTGCCAATATCTGAATGCTTTTTTCTTTTTCTTGATCTACTTTTGCTGCATCCGGAATGAATGGCAAAATATGTGCATCGGTAAGCTCTTGCGGGTGTATTCTAAACTCAGAAAAAATAGAATTTAACGTTTCTGGATAAATAACTTCGTTAGGTAATTTCCATGGAGTATCTATGTTCTCACTAAACTCGGTATATTTGTTAGAAACGCAAATTCCATTAATAGGCTCAGCAGGGTAGCTAGGCCACCAACCAACGGTATGTGTTTTGTAACCCTTTTGCGAAAGGATATTCCAGATTGCTTTTACTTTTCTAGATGTAGATGTTACTGGTCTAATTTTTCCGGTTGTTGGATCGGGCTCTACAAAGCCCAATATACCATGTTTATAAGGTGCCATTCCGGTTGCAATAGAAGACCACAACATAGGAGATAGCGGAGGGTCTAGTGTTGCAATATTCCCCATAACACCTTTATTCACTAATGATTCCAAGGTTGGCATCAAACCCTTATCCATCAACGGATTTATAATTTGCCAGTCAGCAGAATCCCAACCAACAACCAAAACTTTACGCTTTTTTTTGTCTGATTTTTTTTCTTTGTCAGGTTCAATAATAGGCGTCTTTCCGTTTCTTACTTCTCGCCAAGCTTTTAATCCTTTTGCGCCCAGAGCTAGTAACCCAAGCGAACCTTCTTTGGGTATTGTATAGTTTGGTGAACTCATGTGTTAAAAATAAAAAACCCCGAGAAAAAACACTCCCGGGGTTAGTTAATAGTATTTATAAATTATTTCTTAAACACTTTTTGGTGTTGGTTGTATTCGTTTGATTCTATAGAAACAACATATACGCCCTGGTTTAATTCAGATACATCTACTTGTTCTTTCTTATTAATCATACGTTCTCTGCGAATAACAGATCCTTTCATATCAGTAATAGAATAGAACGTGTTTTCCGGAAGAGTTGCTTCTTTGTAGGTAATTACTAGTGTGTTTTCGTTTAATGCAATACGTGCTTTGTTGTTATTTACATTGGTTGAAACACCAGAAGCAAGTCCGGTTGTAAGCGGTGTATTCGGTGTTGCATTGTATGCGTAATCTTTTACTTTAAAAGAATCTACACCCAAAGAAACATCTAATCTTGCCCAGCCATAATGGTAATTTGCACCTATTTTAAATTTAAAGCCCAAGTATTTATCAGACTTACCAACCCAGTCTCCTAAAACACCACCACCACTACTACTGGTTACCTTTAAAGCTAATAAATTGTATGAAGCAGAGCTTATATTTCCCTTTGTCCAGCTTAAAGAATTGTCAATTACAACTCCTGAGTTGTTGGCAGTAGGTAAATAGAAGCTAGAACTGCCAGTTCCGTTAAACATATTATTGGTGTCTAATGGTTCAATATAAGTCATTTTATATACAGAAGAGCCATAAGACAACTTAAATAAATTCAATTTATAGTCTTTAATTGCATCGTTATTCAAATCTAGCTGGTAATTATCCAAGTGGTTTTTACCAACGTAATCAGGTATAATATCTGTATATACAGCTTGCGCATCCACAATATTTGAAACTAACGAAAGTGCCGCTGCACCTTTTGCGTAATTCTTCAATTTGTTTTTTAATTCGGTTTTCATTACGATGGTTTTTAATTAAACGTATGATGAATGTAACAAAAAACACAATAAAAACAAAAAAAAGAGCGACTAGGTTTTTGGCACACTTGTTGTTTTAGCAATATAAATTATTTTATACACAAGATATTTTTATATTTAGTAACGATTAAGACCACTTATATGATAAAGATTTTATTTAGAAACATCTTTCTTTTAGCAGTTTTAGCTACACTATTTACTAGCTGTGCAAAAGAATCTACCGCAACAAAAATACTAATGCAGGGAAATTGGGAGCTTACAGAAGCTTATGATGCAGCTGGAAACGATATCCTTTCACAGATTTCTTTTCCTGTTACCGCCATACAACTAACAGACGACAATGGCATGTTGGGAACACAAGCTCCATTAGCAACACGACTGGTTTATGGAAATACCAATTGGTCGCAGGCTTCCGGAAAGATGAATCAAGTTTTTGATTATGCTAATCTGCGTTTTAATACCGGAGAGTTTTTTGTGGGAGAAGGCGTAACAGACGTATTTACCGTAGAGTTTAAATTACAAGCAACTGCAATTGCGGGTGGTCTTTCTGATATACTTACCATTTTTGGTGTGGGCAATGGTTGGTTGCAGCAAACTATCTACCATAAATTTACAAATGTATCTGTTGTGTTTCCTGAACAAATAGAGGAAGATGTTACAGACCCAATTAAATCGGCTACTACAATGATTTGGGAGTTTAATGAGAATACAAATGCATTGTATAACTACAAAGACTCCCAAGGAAACTATACTATTTGGAATGGTTGGCCGGTAAACAATTTTACAAAAGGCAAATTTGTTTTTACCAAAAAAATAAAGGGCTTAAACGATATTGTAAGCGAGCATTTGTAGGATACTCGTTGGTAGTTTACTTTAGTTCTGTAGCAACCTTTTCAAGTGTTTTTAAAAAAACATTGCTATCCTGTGCACCGGAAACAGCGTACGTTCTATTAAATACAAAAAAGGGAACGCCTTGCACACCAAGCTTTGTAGCTTCTTCTATATCTTTTGCTACATCGTTGGCGTAAAGATTAGATTGTAGAGCTGTTTTTGCTTCTTGCTCATCTATTCCACTAGATTTGGCAATAGCAATTAAGATATCCTCGTTTCCAATATCTTTTCCTTCAATAAAATGTGCCGAAAAAAGCGCTTCTTCTATTTCTGATTCTTTGCGGTGTTTCTTAGCTAGATGTGTCAACTGATGCGCTTTGTGCGAGTTAGCAACAATAGCATTATCAAACCGATAATTTAAGCCTACTGATTGAGCCATTTCGGTTACATTCCCAAACATTTGGTTAACTTGTTGCAGCGAAAACCCTTTTCTGGTTGCTAAATAATCAACGTACGATTTTGCATCTCCGGAAACAAATTCCGGGTCTAATTGGTAACTTTTCCATTCAACAATAACACTATCTTTTTGTTTAAACTGTTGTAGTGCATTTTCAAATTTTCGTTTGCCTATATAACAAAATGGACACAACACATCGCTCCAAATTTCAACTCTAATTTTTTTGTCCGAAGTATTCATAGGTGTGTTGGTTTTAAGTTTTTTTATTTGTGCGTTTGTCGTAAGGGTAAATAACAAAACAATTACACAAATAACCCTCTTTAATAGTATCATTCGTTGCAAGTGTTTTGGATGTTGATTATAAATAACAGATAGAGCACCTTATAGCACACAGCAAAAAAATTAATAAAAACGAAGCGATATAATACGTGTTATATAAACGCTTATCCGTTCAACGCTTCTGCACCACCAACAATTTCCAAAATCTCTTTTGTAATGTTTGCCTGACGGGCTTTGTTGTAGGTAAGTTTTAATTGCTTAATTAAATCTTTTGCGTTGTCGGTTGCTTTGTGCATTGCAGTCATACGAGCACCGTGCTCCGAAGCACTAGAATCAAGCAGTGCCTTATAAAATTGTGTTTTTAATGAAAGCGGTATTAAATCTTTTATAATTTCTTCTTTATTCGGCTCAAATATATACTCCATCTTCTTTGTTTTAGACGAAGATGTGGTATTGGGAGAAACCGGTAAAAATGGCTCTGTGGAAGCATGTTGAACCGCAGCATTTTTAAACTGATTGTACACGATATCAACTTTGTCGTATTTACCTGATAAAAAGGCCTGCATTACAGCTTCTGCCAAAGGCGCAACAGAATTGTAGTTTAGTTTATCAAAAAGAGAATTGTTGCTTCCTGTATAATCGTCCGCAAAAAATTTACGGTCAGTTTTTTTATAAAAATCAAACCCTTTTTTACCAATGCATAACACATCAACTTGTGCATTTTTGTATTGGTATTTTATTGTCTGATTTGCTTTTTTAATAATGTTTGCATTGAAAGCACCCGCCAATCCTCTGTTCGAGGTAATAACAACCAACAGCACGTTTTTTGCTTCTGTTTGCTTAGAATATGCACTATCGGACGCATCTAGGCCCGCACTTAAGTTTTCTAATACTTCTCTTAATTTAGAAGCATACGGACGCATTTTTATAATTGCATCTTGTGCTCTTTTTAGTTTAGCGGCCGACACCATTTTCATGGCACTCGTAATCTGCTGTGTAGAGCTTACTGATACTATTCTATTTCGTACTTCTTTTAAGTTTGGCATATTACCTAAATTAAAAATTAGGAATTAAAAAGTAAGAGTTTGTTTTCTCTACTTTTTAATTCTCAATTCTACATTCTTAGTTTGTCTTATATTTTTTTGATAGATCTTTCGCAACGCTCTCCAATACGCCAGTAATTGCATCGTCTAGCTTTCCTGCTTTCAAACCATCTAAAACGTTTTTGTGTTTTACTTCTAAAAACTGCAAAAACTCCGCTTCAAATTCTCGCACCTTATTTACCGGAACATCGCGCAACAATCCTTTTGATCCACAATAAACAATAGCAACTTGTTGCTCTACACGTAGTGGAGAAAATTGTCCTTGTTTCAATATTTCTACGTTACGCGCACCTTTATCCAATACAGATTTTGTGGCAGCATCTAAATCAGAACCAAATTTAGCAAACGCCTCTAACTCTCTATACTGTGCTTGGTCTAGCTTTAATGTACCAGCAACTTTTTTCATCGATTTAATTTGTGCATTTCCACCTACACGAGATACCGAAATACCTACGTTAATAGCAGGACGAACACCGGAGTTAAACAAGTTAGACTCCAAGAAAATTTGTCCATCTGTAATCGAAATTACGTTTGTTGGAATATATGCAGAAACGTCACCGGCTTGTGTTTCAATGATAGGAAGGGCTGTAAGTGAGCCTCCACCCTTTACTTTGTTTTTAAGCGATTCTGGCAA
Organism: Bacteroidota bacterium; assembly: GCA_017303975.1. Taxonomy (NCBI): domain Bacteria; kingdom Pseudomonadati; phylum Bacteroidota; species Bacteroidota bacterium. The sequence continues at coordinate 12,581 of JAFLBG010000001.1, read as the reverse complement.
GTCGTTCATGTTTTTTGCAATATCATCAGACGCATTTACTTTTGCGGCTCTCTCTAATAAACGGGAGTGTAAGTAAAACACATCACCCGGATACGCTTCACGCCCCGGAGGTCTTCTTAATAAAAGAGAAACCTCTCTGTATGCCACCGCTTGTTTAGATAAATCATCATACACAACTAATGCAGGACGACCGGTATCTCTAAAGTACTCGCCAATTGCTGCTCCTGCCATTGGTGCAAAGAACTGCATTGGTGCAGGATCTGATGCAGATGCGGAAACAACTACCGTATAAGGCAATGCTCCGTTTTCTTCTAATACACGCACAATTCCTGCAACCGTAGAACCTTTTTGACCAATTGCTACATATATACAATATACCGGTTCTCCTTTTTCATAAAATTCTTTTTGATTGATGATAGCATCAATAGCAACAGCTGTTTTACCGGTTTGTCTATCTCCAATAATCAACTCACGTTGTCCTCTACCAATAGGAATCATGGCGTCAATAGCTTTTATACCTGTTTGTAGCGGTTCGTTTACCGGTTGACGGAAAATTACACCCGGAGCTTTTCTTTCTAATGGCATTTCAAAAGTTTCGCCTTTGATTGGACCCTTACCGTCTATGGTATTTCCTAATGTATCTACCACACGACCCAACACTCCCTCACCAACTTTTATAGAGGCAATTTTCCCGGTTCTTTTTGCAACCGAACCTTCTTTAATATCTCCGGAAGAGCCTAGTAATACAGCTCCTACGTTGTCTTCTTCCAAGTTTAATACAATACCTTTTAAGCCATTTTCAAACTCAATAAGCTCGCCCGATTGTACTTTGGATAAACCGTAGATGCGAGCAATACCGTCACCCACTTGCAATACAGATCCAACTTCTTCTAGTTGAGATTCGGTTTTAAAACCGGATAATTGTTGTCTTAAAATTGCAGAAACTTCTGCTGGTTTTACTTCGGCCATATATACTATAATTTAAAAGTTAAATTCTGTTTTTTATTTCTGTTTTCTAAAATTCTTTTACGTAAGGGTTGTCTGAAAAATTACTTGCAAGTTGTTTTAATTTGCGTGCAATACTTGCATCTATTTGTTTATCCCCAACTCGCAATACAAATCCACCTATAATATCTTTGTCAACATGTTCTTGTATTTCAACTTCGCCTTTGGCTGATTTTTTAATGAGTTCGAGTACTTTTGTTCGTATAGAATCGTCTAATCCAATAGCGGTAGTTACCACAGCTGTTAAGATTTTCTTTTGTTCTCTGTATTGATTTACGAAGCTTTCGGCAATAATACCCAAATGCTCTTCTCTTTTTTTGCGAACAATTATTTCTATAAACTCTTTTGTTATTTTACTTATTTTATCGCCAAATATTTCACCCAACACAGCATCCTTCTTGTCTGATTTAATAATGGGGCTTTTTAGAAAAAGCTCCAAGTCTTTACTCCCGGTGTGTGTATTGTAAATAAGTTGCATGTCGGCAAATACACGCTCTAGCTCTCCTCTTTCGGTCGATAACTTTAAAAGAGATTTTGCATAACGTGTTGCAACCCTTGTTCCTTTCATAGAAATATAAGTTAGTTTAAATTAACTTCTTGTAATGAATTATTGATAATAGCTTTTTGCTTTTCGGCAGAAGACAATTCTTCTCTCAATATTTTTTCTGCTATTTCGATAGATAGCTTTGCTACTTGATTTTTAAGCTCTGTAATAGCAGCCATTTTTTCGTTTTGGATGTTTTCTCTTGCAATTGCTAATAGTTTGTCTGCCTCTTTGCTTGCTGTGCTTTTTGCTTCCGAAATTATAGCATCTTTTATTTCGCGAGCTTCTTTCATTAATTTATCTCTTTCTGCTTTTGCTTCGTTTACAATGCGCTCGTTGTTAGATTGCAATGCCAACATTTCTTCTTTTGCTTTTTTAGCCGAATCTAATGCATTTTGAATAGATGTTTCGCGCTCTTTAAGCATTGTTAAAATTGGACCCCAGGCAAACTTTTTAAGAATAAAAAAGATGATCCCAAAAGAAATACACATCCAAAAAACGAGTCCAAATGCGGGTTTTACTAATTCCATATATTAATTATTTACCTATTTAATCTTTTTAATTTTAAATAAATGCTTTGCAACCAACCGTTGCAAAGCATTTAAAAGATGTTGATTACTTTAAGAAAATTACAAGTAATCCAATTACCATCGCAAAGAATGCAGCACCCTCAATAAGAGCGGCAGTTAAGATAGTAGTAGCACGAATGTCGTTAACAGCTTCAGGCTGACGAGCAATAGACTCAACAGCGCTTCCACCAATTCTACCAATACCCAAACCTGCAGCAACTGCTGCAAGACCAGCTCCAAGAGCAGCAACACCATAACCAAGTGTGCTTCCTGCTTCTAACAAAATTGTGTGTAACATATAAATTGTGTTAAATTATTATTCTCCGATTTTAAAACCGCTATCGGAGATTACAGCGGGTTTCTTAATGATGCTCTTCTGCATGGTGACCCTCTTCAACAGCGGAACCAAAATACATTGCCGTAAGCAACGTAAATACGTACGCTTGTAAAAAAGCAACCAACAATTCCAAGAATCCCATAAAAACAGTAAATGCAATAGAAAGCAAAGAAACCCCAAATCCAAGAGCAACGTTCATCTCTGCAAAAATAAATATCAAACTAAAGAAAGACAATGCAATGATATGGCCCGCCATGATGTTGGCAAAAAGTCGTATCATTAAAACAAAGGGTTTCAAAAACAAACTTATAATCTCAATTGGTGTTAAAATAAACAAAACACCAACAGGAACCCCAGGCATTGCTAATGTGTGTTTCCAGTAGTGGGCATTTCCGTTTATAATTGTAATCAAAAAAACCATTGCTGCTAAAACAAGCGCAACGGCAATATTTCCGGTAACATTAGCACCACCAACAAGTGGAATTAATCCCAATAAATTACTAATCCATATAAAGAAGAAAACGGTAAGCAAAAATGGAAGAAAGCGCTCGTATTTTTTCTCTCCAATGGCTGATTTTGCAACCTCGTCTCGCACAAAAACAATAAGAGGCTCTAATAGAGATTGAATACCTTTGGGCGCCTGACCCGGATTGCGCTTATACATATTAGCAGCGCTAATAAACATCCAAATCATTAAACCAATTGTAACAAATATTGCAAGAACATTTTTTGTTATTGATATATCCCAAAGCTTTGCAGTTGCTTCAGCATCCTCTTCACCCGCATTGTTTACGACTTTTACGTGTCCGTGTATTAATTTATAGTTATAGTTGCCTTGGTAACTAGCGTGCCCATGTTCAAACTTGCTTGATAAAAAAACATCTAAACCCTTGTCGGAATAAATAATAACAGGCAAAGGGATGGCCGTATGACCCCACAAGTGCCAATCGTAGGCGTCTCCAATGTGTTCCATTATCAATTCTCCTGCATTAAAACCTTTCTCGTGCGATAGTTCTTCTTTATCAAACACAGGCTCATCCTCAATAGCGGCAGCATCAACAACTACACTATCCGAATGTGTTTCGGAAGTTGAAAAGGATTTTGAAACAAAAGTGAAGGAGAGTATAAATGATACTGCAACAAATAAAACTAATTTTCTTTTTGCTAACACAAACAACGGATTTTAAAATTGCAGTGCAAAGCTATATAATTTTCTTATAGATTGGTACTAAAATGACCGTAAAATTAATTTGTGATACAAAAAAAATAGGCACTCTTGTAGTGCCTATTTTTTAAAAACGTGTTTCTATAATTTAGTTGAAAATAATTTTTCGTTGAACAGAACCCATTTCAGTTTTTAGGTTGATAAAGTAAATGCCATTTGAAAGATCTTTATTAGACAAATCGATATCAAACAGGTGAGTTCCAACTGTTTTTTGGCCCAAATTTGACATGTAAACCGTTTGTCCCAGATTGTTGCTTATAGTTACATCAAGTGATGTTGCTTCTTGCAAATTAACTACAAGCGAAAAATTGCCCGATTCTGTAGGGTTTGGGAATGAGTGGAAGTTAACTAGAGAAGAAAGTTCATCTTCAGTACTCAAAGGGGTTCCAATGTTAATGTCATCAATATAAATATTGTTGCTATAGCCAAACTCCGACTCATAATTGACATTTGACACGTGTCCGGAACCTCCTGCAGAAGTAAATTCAAATTTAAAAACCGTTTTATTTGTTTTTAAGATATTTGGTATTGTTACAGATACCTTTGTCCAGTTGCTTGTGGATGTAGGAGCGTAATCTACAGAAGAAAATCCAGCATTTGCTAATGCCACAGAATTTGTTTGTGTATAAACTGGAGTCCAAGATTTTCCACAATTGGTTGATCCATAAACAATTAACTTGTCTGACATTAGGTTTGTATTAGAAGCTGCGGTAGCACAAGAATAGTAAAATTCAAGTTTAGGGCTAGAAATGCTTGTAATGTTTACCGGAGGTGTAATAAAGTAGCTAGGAACTTGAGAAACACCAAAATAGCTATTTAACTTTGCGCTAGAAGTACTGTTTCGTCCCGCAAAATTAACCACAGACCAACCATAGGAGGCGATTTTATCCGACTTAGATAAATACCAATCGTCACTAAAAGAAGAGATGTATTCAAAATCTTGTTGAAGCGTATTAATCAATGCTGGAGAAGGGAACGTATAAAAATCCGTCTTAATTTTAGTGTCTTGACCGCTAGAGTTAAAGCTAGTTAAGCTAACGTATTGATATCCTGCGCCATTAAATACAACATTTGTTACGTTTTTTGATGTTGCAGTAGCTGGCGTTGCGTTTGCAAAATTCCAACTGTATGAAGTAGCAGGGGAATCATATGAATTGTCTTTTACAATAACATTAGAACCCACACAATTTGTAGGAGAATCGAAATAAAAGTCAGCTTTAGGTGCACACACAGCTGTTGGAGTGTTTACTCCGGTTGCAATTAAATTAGCTGGTTGCCACAGGTTGTTTCTGCCTGCAATTGGGCTGTTTAAGGTTGCATGCATCGCAGTCTTTTGGTCTCTGGTAAACATGTTGGTGCAACTAGAGTAATCCATTATATTTTGAACATTTTCAATTATAGGAGGATTACAAGAAGCTAAATTCAGGTTACAAGTACTGAATGAGCCTTTTGTTTCCGGTGTATCGTATATAAAGTCATCTCCACATGCTGTGGCTACTTCACCACTGCCCCAAGGATGGTACAAAGCTAAATAGTGACCAATTTCGTGAGCAACAGTTGTTGGCTCTCCAGAGCTTGGGCTGTTTCCTAATGTAGAAGACGAAACGATTGGACCATCAAAAACAAAATTAGTGCCGGTTACAGAAGAAGGGAAATAGGCGTATCCAAGTGTAACCCCAGAGGATGCAACTTGGCGAACTTTATTTACCACCCAAATATTCAAATATTTATCTCTTGGCCATGGATTTAATTTTGCTCCATCATCTCCCACGTATGTTTTTTGAGATTGTATTCTATCAATTCCGTTTGTGCAGTTGCCTTCTGGGTCCAGTTGTGCCAATTTAAATTCTATTTGGCAATCTGCTGCAATGGTGTCAAAAAAAGGTATTACGGCTGTTATATCGCTATTGGTTTTGCTATAATATTTATTAAGTTTTGCAATTTCTTGGTGAATTATTGCATCCGAAACATTTTCGGAGCCACCATTGTGAATGATATGAAAAACAACCGGAATTGTATAAAGGGTTGTCATTTTAGCAGAGCCATCTTTTTTGTGATTGGCTATATAGTCGGCTACATATTCTCTGTGCTGCTTCTCTAACAACTCAATTTGTGGGTCTTTTGCCTTTAGCTCATTCGTCATTTCGCTAGAACTACAAGGCTGTGCCTGCATAAGTGATACTGCAATCAGAGAAAATCCGGTTAACGTTAGTATTTTTTTAAACATAGTATTTGTATTATTGCCCAAATATATAAATTTTATTAAAAAGAAATTATCTTTACTGTGTGGGCGGACACAGAACTGTTTTTTTAGGTAGGTAATAATACACAAACGGTTTCCAACAATTTTTGCAAATAAAGGAGGTTGGGGACATAAAAAAAACGCTTATTTGTTAATTTGTTAATAAATTTTGTTCTTATCAAAAAAAGTTCCTATCTTCGCTGCCCATTTTAGGGTTTTTTATACACTATTTTAAAATATATTAACGTGGATAATTTGAGTTACAAAACAGTACATGCCAACAAGGCAACTGTAAAGAAGAATTGGATTTTAATTGATGCCGAAAATCAAGTGTTAGGAAGACTTGCATCGCAAGCTGCTTATGTTTTATTGGGCAAGCACAAGGTAGATTTTACACCACATGTAGATAACGGAGATAATCTAGTTATCATCAATGCCGGAAAAGTAAGATTGACCGGAAATAAGCTTCAAGATAAAGTTTACAAAAGACATACTGGCTATCCGGGTGGTCAGCGTTTTGCTACACCAAAGGAGTTAATGGCAAAAGATGCTACTTTAGTTATTAGAAAAGCAATTCATGGAATGTTGCCTAAAAACAGATTGGGTGATGTTATGAGAAAAAACGTGTTTATCTACGAAGGCGCAGAGCACGATAAAGCAGCACAACAACCAAAACAAATTAAAATAGACTCACTTAAATAATTAACATGGAAGTTATTAATACAGTAGGAAGAAGAAAAACATCTGTTGCTAGAGTATATCTGCAAAAAGGTGAAGGAAAAATTACCGTTAACGATAAAAGCTACAAAGAATATTTTAAAACATTTGTTTTACAACGTTCGGTTGCTTTGCCTTTAACATTAACAAAGAATGAAACCAATTTTGATGTAATTGCAAACGTATATGGCGGTGGAATTACCGGACAAGCGGAAGCAATCAGATTGGCTATTTCTAGAGCATTGGTAGAAAATGATCCGGAGACAAAAGCTACATTAAACGTAGAAAGTCTTTTAACGCGCGATCCACGAATGGTAGAGCGTAAGAAGCCTGGTCAAAAGAAAGCAAGAAAGAAATTTCAATTTAGCAAACGTTAATATTTTAAACTTACTTATACAAAAAGAATGGCTAGAGTTACATTTGAACAACTTTTGGAAGCGGGTGCACATTTTGGACACCTTAGAAGAAAATGGAATCCGAGCATGGCTCCTTACATTTTTACTGAAAAAAACGGTATCCACATCATCGACCTTAATAAGACCGTTGTAAAGCTTGATGAAGCAGCAACTATCTTAAAAGGAATTGCACGCTCAGGAAAAAAAGTGTTGTTTGTTGCTACAAAGAAGCAAGCAAAGAGCATTGTTGCGGATAAAGTAAAAAACATTAACATGCCTTATGTTACAGAAAGATGGCCGGGCGGAATGCTTACCAACTTTGTAACTATCAGAAAAGCTATCAGAAAAATGGCATCCATTGATAAAATGGCTACTGATGGTACATTTGACAATATTTCTAAAAAAGAGCGTCTTTCTATTTCTCGTGAGAGAGCTAAGTTGGAGACTCAATTGGGTAGTATTGCTGATTTAACAAGATTGCCTGCAGCTATTTTCGTGGTTGATATCATGAAAGAACACATTGCTGTTGCAGAAGCTAAAAGACTTAACATACCTACATTTGCGATTGTTGATACAAACTCAAATCCAAATTTAGTTGATTATGCAATTCCTGCAAATGATGATGCATCGTCTTCTATAGCACTTATTATGGATGTTATTACAAAATCTATTCAAGAAGGTTTGGCAGATAGAAAGATTGATAAAGAAGCTGCTTCAGAAGAAAAAGAGGGTAAAACATCTATCATGGAGCAAGAAGAACAAGAAGAGAGAGAAAAACGTGTTAAGCAAATTGCTTTTGAAGTAGAAGGTGGAGAAGAGGTTGTTGAAACAGCAACTAAAAAATTAGCAGTTAAAAAAGCTCCAGTTGTTGCAAAAAAACAGGCGCCTAAGAAAAAGGATTAATTTTTATAGTAACCCAAAAAGTATATAATTTATGTCAACAGTAATGATTTCAGCAGCAGATGTAAATAAGTTGAGACAGATTACCGGTGCCGGTATGATGGACTGTAAAAAAGCGCTAAGCGAAGCCAATGGCGACTTTGAAGCAGCAATTGATTTTTTGCGTAAAAAAGGACAAAAAGTAGCAGCTAACAGAAGCGATAGAGATGCAAAAGAAGGTTTGGTTGTTACAAAGGTTACTGCAGACGGCAAAAGAGGTGTTTTAGTAGTTGTAAACTGCGAAACAGACTTTGTTGCTAAAAATGAAGAGTTTGGGGCATTTGTAAATACAATTGTTGATGTTGCTTTGGCATCTAATCCAAAAACAGCAGAAGAATTAAAAGCTTTAAACTTTACAGGAACAACAATTACTGTTGGAGAAAAAATTACTGAGCAAGTTGGTAAAATTGGAGAGAAAATTGAAATTTCAAGATACGAGGTTATTATAGGAGAAAAAGTCCTTGGATATAACCACCCCGGAAATAGAGTAGCTAGCTTAGTTGGATTTAATAAGAGCACAACTAAAGATATTGATGTGATTGCGAAAGATGTTGCTATGCAAATTGCAGCTATGGCTCCTGTTGCGTTAGATAAAGATGATGTTGATGCAGAAACTCTAAAAAGAGAAATTGAAATTGGTAAAGAGCAAGCTCGTCAAGAAGGGAAACCAGAAGAGATGTTGGAGAAAATTGCCATGGGTAAACTTAATAAGTTTTACAAAGAATCTACTTTATTAAATCAAGAGTTTATAAAAGACAATAAAATATCAATTGGTCAGTATTTGGCCAACAATGATAAGGAGTTGAAAATACTTGGCTTTAAACGCCATTCGTTAAGTTAATTCTTAAAAAATCCCGATGAGTTTCATCGGGATTTTTTTTAGGGTTAAATTTTGTAAAAGCGCTGCACACATTTTAAAATTTAATATAAAACCCTTCTAACGTGAAATATAAACGAATCCTTTTAAAACTAAGCGGAGAAGCCCTAATGGGAAACAAGCAATTTGGGATAGACCATAATCGCTTAGAGCAATATGCCAAAGAAATACAAGAAGTTGTAAATGCCGGAGTGCAAATAGCAATTGTTATTGGCGGTGGAAATATTTTTAGAGGCGTACAGGCCGAGCAGGGTGGAATGGATAGGGTGCAAGGAGATTATATGGGAATGCTTGCTACGGTTATAAATAGTATGGCTTTACAATCGGCATTAGAAAAAATAAATGTGCATACACGTTTATTGTCTGCCATTAAAATGGAACAAATTTGTGAGCCATTTATAAGACGCAGAGCAGTAAGACATTTAGAAAAGAACAGAGTTGTTATTTTTGGTGCTGGAACCGGAAACCCTTATTTTACAACAGATACAGCTGCATCACTTCGAGCAATTGAAGTAGAGGCTGATGTAGTTTTAAAGGGAACACGAGTAGATGGCATTTATACGGCCGATCCTGAAAAGGATAAAAATGCGGTGAAGTATGAAAAAATTACATTTACAGAAGTATATCAAAAGAACCTTGAGGTAATGGATATGACCGCCTTTACGCTATGCAACGAAAACAAACTTCCTATTATTGTTTTTGATATGAATAAATTAGGAAACCTTAAAAAGGTGGTAACGGGAGAGCCTGTTGGAACGCTAGTAGAGGCGTAATTGAAAATTAAAAATTAAGCTGTATTTTTAAGAAAAAATAAACATTTTATTTTATGAATTCAGAAATGCAAAATATATTAAACAACTCGAAAGAAGAAATGGAAAATGCTATTTCTCATTTGGAGGGAGAGTTGGCTAAAATTAGAGCAGGAAAAGCATCGCCTAATATGCTTGATAGTATTATGGTTGATGCGTATGGTGCAAAAATGCCGCTGAATCAAACGGCCAATGTAAATACATTAGATGCAAGAACACTTGCTATACAACCTTGGGATAAATCAATGATAGATCCTATTATGAAGGCTATACAGGCTGCAAATATTGGATTGAATCCGCAAAATGACAGTACTTTAATTCGTATTGTTGTGCCGCCACTTACCGAAGAAAGAAGAAAAGATTTGGTAAAGAGAACCAAAGGTGAAGGAGAGAATTGTAAAGTATCACTACGTAATATAAGACGTGATGCAAACGAAAGCATAAAGGAATTGAAAAAGAATGGAATGCCGGAAGATGAGGCTAAAGAGGGCGAAGCAAAAATTCAACAACTCACAGATACCTATTCTCAAAAATGTGATAAACATTTAGAAATAAAAGAGAAAGAAATAATGACGGTTTAATGAGGATAGTTAGAGTTTGAGAATAATTACAATCATATTAATTGCTGCATTCTTTCTACAGGGAACTATAAAATCTTTTATTTTCATTCGGTTTAAAATCAATCAAGATTTTATTGCAAAAAATTTATGTATTAAAAAAGAAATAGAGGAGAATGATTGTGAGGGAAACTGTTGTTTAAGGGCTGAATTAGAAAAGCAAGAAAAATCAGAAAATCCCTTGCCAAATTTTTTAAAGGAAAAAATCGAAACCTTGTTGTATATCTGCTTCCCAACATCTGTTTTTATTGCGCAAAACAATCCCAGAATTAAATTTTTTGATTTTTTATTACCCTCCCAAGCCGGCTTCTTAGATGCCGTTTTTCACCCACCTTCTTTATAAACACACTATTTAGTTTATGTGTTCGTATTCTATTAAAACAGGATAAACGAAATACGAGCATTTTTTAATTCTACACCAATATACATATATGAAAAAAATTTTCTTCTGTATTTTGGCTGTTGTACTGTGTGGATTTGCAAGTGCACAATGCAATTGCGGAGCAGGTAGTAGTGCATCTGGAACTATAGATGGTTTAAATTTTTCGATTTATGGAAGTCAACCACTATCTATTGAATTGACATCTGATAATCGATTTTTTAAGGAGACTATTTTATCAAATGATGCAACAACAGTAATCGATACAACCAATATTAAGCTGCAATCTACTTCTGTAAGCTTGATAGCCTTACAATATAGGTTTGGAAGAGGTTTTGGTGTTTCGACACTAGTTCCATATTCAAGAATTGTTTCTATTTATAAAGAAAGTGGAATAGCTGATATACCTTTTTTGGTAGGTAAGTCGTTTACTTTTAACAATAGAAACAAGTTTAATGTATCCGCAGGTGTTGAAGTACCAACAGGAAAGAGTTCGTTAAACCAAAACATAATTGTGTTTGGCTCAGGAAATTTCGACCCGTTGTTGCAAGTTAATTACCAATTGGTAAAAAACAGTTTTGTTTTTATTTGGAGCTCCGCAAACAAGCTAACCATAAGTAATTCAGACAAAAATAATTTTGGAAATTATTACAATCAGAGTTTTTTTGTGATGTATGGAATTAATAAGACTAATACTTGTGAGAGTATAGATTCGTTAAACATAAGTAAACCTACTTTTTTTCTTAGCACAGGTCTTACCAACGAAATATTTGGTGCACAAACTATTTCGGGAAAAGTAAATTATCAAACGGGAGGAAACATGTTGTGCGCAGCAATTGGAACGCAGTTGTTTTTTTCGCGTTTCGGATTATTGCTAAACGGCTTTATCCCGGTAAGGCAAAATTGGTGGAGTAGCGTGCAAGAAAAAACAACATTAAGATTAAAAGCTTCTTTTACAATAACAATTTAAAACAACAAAAATGAAAACAACAATAAAACTATTAACACTAATTTCTTTTTTAGCATTTATTTCATGTAAGAAGAATGATGTAGGTGGAAAAGCCACGATACATGCAGAAATATTTCATCATGAGCAACCAATCAATGGTGCAGTTGTATATATAAAATTTGGCACACAAGAACTTCCTTCTGATCCTGAAAATAATTATGATTTAAAGGTAACAGGAGAAGATTCCGACAACCATGTTCACATAGATAATATGCGTCCAGGGGAATACTATTTGTACGCAGTTGGTTTTGATGCGGCAATCAGTATGCCTGTAAAAGGTGGTGTTCCGGTAAAAATAAAATGGAGCGACAGAAAGAAAATGACGGAAGTAAACATTCCCGTAACGGAATAGATTTATGAAAATAAAGCTTTCAATTTTTTTGTGTATGACCACCTTGTTGGTCATACACAATTCCTGTAAAAAAGATGAGTACAAAAATCTGGACTGCTCAACTATAAATTCATCTTACAAGAGCGATATAAAACCTATTATAGACGCAAACTGCAATTCCGGGGGCTGCCATAACAGTGGTTCTTCTTACGGTGATTTTACTACTTACAAAGGGTTACTGTCAAAATCAAATAACGGTTCGTTAAATAGACACGTGTTGGTCGATAAAAAAATGCCACCATCTAAGCCTTTATCGTTAGATGATAGGAAAAAGATAAAGTGTTGGATTAATTCGGGTTCGCTTAATGATTAAATTCGATGTTCATTCGACTTATTTAAGCTCATGCAATAAAAAGAAAGGGGGCATAAAATTTTATACCCCCTTTCTTTTTATTGTAATGCCTCATCCTGAAATAAGTTGACACAAAAGTTAACTTATATGGAACACATTGACCAAAGGAGTCATTTACGAAGGGCTCAGAAAGATTACAGTTTAGCCTTTAAACTTCAAGTAGTAGATGAAGTT